>DASUPX010000144.1:0-37896 GCA_036280905.1 Rubrobacter sp.
TATCTCCTCCCGCTCCACCCTGTACAGGTAGTGCAGAACGGCCGCCGCGGCAGCCACGGCGACAAACTCAGCGAACTCACCGGCCGCATCGGTCAACGTGCTCGGCCTCGTCAGCGCCGCGGCCACCCCGACGATCTCGGCCGCCACCACGACCACGGCCGCCCCGGCCAGCACCCGCATGGCCCGGCGATGAGCCGAGAGGGTGAAGGAGGAGGCCACGCGCAGGGCGGTGGCCACCACGAAGAGCGCCGTGGTTGCGCTGAGCGTGCTGAAGCCTATCTCGAGCAGCTTCGGTGCAGAAAAAAACGCCTCCATAGACCCCTATTCTAACCGGCGGTAGGGATGCGACGGGAGGCTGATGCCTGAACCGGGTTACTGGGTGGTGTCTTCGGGCCCGGCCGTACTTTCGGGGGTCGGAGGGTTCTCAACCGCGTCGGGTTCGACGGGGCCCCAAGCCTGCTCTTCGAGCCGCTGCAGGCGTTCTTCGATGAGGGAGAAGCGCGCGGCGACCTCTTTCCTGAAGTCTTCCTCGGGCATCGAGGCGTCGCCCGAGAAGAGCCTGCTCGCGAAGCCACCGCCCGCGAGGCCCGAGGCGGCCCCAGCCAGCCCCGAAGCGGTTCCAGAGAGATCCGGAATACCCCTGGAGTTGCCAGCCAGCCGGTTCGCGTAGCCTTCGATCGCCCCGAGGTCGGGGGTATTCCGCCCGCGCCGAGGTTCTCCACCGCGCTTCGCGTCGGTGCGCTTCGCGTCTCTCCGATTCGCGTCGGCGCGCTTCGCGTTCGTACGTTGTTGCACGCGTCCCCTGACCCGGCCCGCTGCCTTTTTCTGGGAGTCGTTGTGCCGCTTTCTTCTACCCACGTGCGCCTCCTCGGATCCCCGATTACAGGCCTGTATCACCAGGAGGATACCCGGCGCAGGCAAACCAGGCAATCAGAAAGGGTTTCTCTGCGGGTGCGGATCGCTTACAGTACGGTAGACATCCTGAGGATGAGACACGGAGGCCACCGGGAGGAGCAGACGATGACGGAGGCGGAAAACGGCGGGGCGTTCCCCGAGCTGTTCGAGGTTGTTCGCGAGTACGCGGGTAGGGATTACGCCCATCAGGTACAGGCGCTGAGGGTAATAGCCACCACTTACCTGCCCATGACGGGGGCGCCGCCCATGGCCGACGTCAAGCAGGTGGTCGAGGACATCCTCTCGCAGAACGGTTACCTGCTCATCAACGTCGAGACCGGGGGCATCGAACCCTCGGGCGTTGACGCCGTTGTGAGCGTTGCGACCTCCACCCTCGACGAGGAGGACCTCGAATGGGGTGCCGGCTGCCTGCTTACCATGATGGATGCCCTGAGACAGAGGGCCCAGGAAGAGGGCTATGAGACCTTCGTGCTCGATGCCCAGGAGGTTCTGGACGGTCTGGAGACCATCCTGGCCGCAGATATAGTGGAGGACGTGGTCGAGGAAGCCCTGGAGGAGGCCCTGGAAGAGGCCCTGGAGGATGAGGAACTCTAGGGGCTTGAGGGGCTGACGTGCTAGATTAATCGTCGGTGTTAGAGCTGGCCGAAAACACGCTCGTCGTGTTCGTCTCGGACTCCCACATCGGTGGGGACCCCGGGTGCGACGGGTTCGAGTCGCCCGGGGAGCTCGGGGGGCTCTTCGACGAGCTGGCCTCGCGCGAGGGGCCGGTGGAGCTGATCCTGGCCGGAGACTTCTTCGATTTCCTTCAGATCGGCAAGGTGCCCGATGGCGAGGACCGGGCCTCGCTCACAATCTCGCGTCCCGAGTATGAGGAAATGTTCGCCGCACTTGCGCGGTTCAGGGAGCGGGAAGGGAAACGCGTCATCTACCTGCCAGGCAACCACGACGCGGAGGCCTTCTGGAACCCCCGGATCCAGGACACCCTGCGCCGTCGGGGGCTGGTCGACGAGTTCGCCTACTACTATCTCGCCTCCGTGCAGGCTGGGGGCGGACGACGGGTGATCTACTGCGAGCACGGCAACCAGCTGGACGCCACCAATACCGTAGAGGACTACCACGACGGCCTGGACACACCGCTCGGCCACCACGTCGTCATGGACTTCACGAGGCGCATCGCGCCCTTCGGGGAGGTCTCCCCTGGTCTGGACCTCGCGGAGATAAAGATGGTCTACCCGCTCGTGGCAATACCACGCTGGGTCGCGAGCCGGTACTTCTACAATTTCATCGGGAAGGTGATCAAGTTTCTCCTGATTCCCCTCCTTGTTGCCTACATGGTCTACCGGGCGGCGATCTACTTCATCGCGCTACGCCAGGGCCTCGGGTTTCGTTCGTTCGGAGGCTACCGCGAGCTGCCCGCGATCCACATGATCTTCGTCGACATGAGCTTCTACGCCCTGGTGATCCTGGCTGTGTTCGCGGTGTTCTACGTCGTGCTGAGGCGTGGTCTGCACAGAACCACGAAAGCGATGAACCCGCACGAGGGAGTCCGCCACTATTCCCCAGCCGAGGAGTCCGTGAACAAGATAGAGGGGATCCTGAAGGGAGACAGGAAGCCGCCGATGAACCCATCCCTCGACCCCACTGCGATAGACGTCTTCGTCTCGGGACACACGCATCTACCCTCGTTCTCCATGCTGGAGAGGGAGGATGGTAAGCCCTGCGTGCTGGTCAATTCGGGGTGCTTCCTGCGACAGTTGCAGCCCATCTCGACGAACCTGAAGGGCCCGTCGGTCTTCGTCTCGAAGTTCGTCCTTACTCACGTGCGCGTCTTCGTGGAAGACGATACCCTCCGCGTAGAGCTCTGGGAGCAGCCCAAGCCGGCCAGCCAGAACATGACCCGCCTCGAACACCTCCTCTCCCTTGGACGACGCCCACCCCAACCAGCACCCGACTCGAAACCCCGCCTGATGGACTCGGCGAAGCTATGAGGGAGATAAGGATGCCCCGTGCACTGATGCTTCTGGCGGTGATCGTCGTCTCTCTCTGCCTGTCCACCCTGCTCCTCGCCTGCTCTTCCGGGCCGCCGGAAGGAGAATCTGGCGGCGACCAGGGGGGGGCCGGCGATACGCCCGGCAAACAGGCGAACACCGGGCGAGGAAACGTGCAGGAACCTTCCGGGGGTACCGATGGGGCCGAGCCGCCGGCCGCCCTCGTTCCGATCACCCACCTCACCTCGACCCAGGAGGGTGTGAGCATGAAGGACCTCTCCGGGGCGCGGCAGCTGGCCGTGGCGCGGGGATCGCGCGAGGAGGCCGGCGGGCTCGTCGAGGGGGCGGAGTTCCGGGACTACGATTCCGTGGGGGCCGTGATCGACCACGTGAGCCGGACGCCGGGGGCGCTAGGTCTCGTCCCCTGGGACGAGGTGGGGCCGAGGGTCAGGGCGCTTCCCGTTGACGGCAAGTCGCTCCTCGACCCCGACTCCGAGGGCGTCGAAGGCTATCCCCTGCGCCCGGAGGGCGGGACCGTTCCCGACCCCGAGAAACTGCGGCGGATGGTCGTTGGCGGAGACATCGTCTTCGACCGCGGTCAGTACTACATGGTGATCCGGAGGGGAATGGGGGTGGACTTCCCTCTCGACGGGGGTTACGCAGCCGTCACGAGCCGGGTGCCCGAGCAGAGCTCCTACTCGGAGACCGGGATCATCCACCAGTTCACCGCCGAGCGAACCGGTGGCGAAGGCGCCGTCAGGGACTACCTCTCCGGCGCCGACCTCACGCTCGCCAACTTCGAGAACCCCGTCATAAGGGCCTCCGTCTACCACCCCGACGCGACCACCTTCACGGGCGACCTCAGGTTGATGCCGGAGCTGGATCAGGCGGGCATAGACGGCGTCACCCTGGGCAACAATCACATCCTGGATGCCGGGACCGAGGGGCTACGGGAGACGATGGGCCACCTCGACGACGCCGACATCGCCTACGCCGGAGCCGGCATGGACCTCGCCCAGGCCCGCAAGCCCATGATCTTCGACGTGGGGGGCACGAAGATAGGCGTCCTCTCCTACATGGGCGTGCCCAACTACGACTGGGCCTGGGCCACCGAGTCCACCCCAGGCACGGCGCCGCTCCTCCAGAACTTCATGGAGCAGGACATCAAACGTCTGCGGTCGAAGGTCGATGTCGTCGTCGTCAGCCCGCACTGGGGCGTCGAGTACATGGCAACCCCAGAGCCGGAGCAGGTAGAGCTGGCGCACGCCGCGGTCGACGCGGGGGCCGACGTCTTTATCGGCGGCCACGCGCACTGGCCCAAGGGAATGGAGATGTATAAAGGGACGCCCATCTACTACGGCGTTGGCAACTTCCTGCTCGACCAGTCCTGGTCAGAGGAGACCTCGACCGGTATCTTCGCCGACGTCACGCTCTACGGGGACGACGTAATCCAGACCCGACCCGTCCCCTTCATCATGCTCGACCGTGCCCAGCCCAACTTCCTGACGCCGAGGGGAGGAGGAAACAGGGCCCTGCGCAACATCTACGCCGCCTCACTCGGGTCCGAGTTCCAGTCCTCCAGAAAGCGCTGACGCGCCTGAAACGTTGCAGGCTATAATGGTGCGGGGCGCCAGGTAACCGGAGAGGGAGATCCGAGCGAGATATGGAAGCGAACGGTCGGCTGACCATATGCCAGATCTCGGACATCCACTGCGGAAACGCGCGCTTTATCCCCGACCTTCTCGACAGGACGATCATCGAGATCAACCGCATGAACCCGGCTGTGGTCGTGGTCTCGGGCGACCTGACCGACGCGGGGTACAGGGAGGAGTTCGAGGAGGCCGCGGAGTACATCGACCGCATCGAGTGCGAGCACATCATGGTCATACCGGGCAACCACGACGCCAGGAACGTGGGCTACATGCACTTCGAGCGGCTCTTCGGAGAGCGGTTCTCGGTCCTGGATCTCGAAGACGTCATCCTGGTCGGGGTCGACTCCTCGGAGCCCGACCTGAACGACGGGCAGGTGGGCCGGGAGCACTACGAGTTCATCACCGAAACCTTCTCCGAGGCCGGGGACAAACTTAAGATCTTCGTGGTCCACCACCACCTCATCCCCCTCCCTGGCACGGGACGTGAACGGAACATCGTCTTCGATGCGGGCGACGTCCTGCAGAGGCTGATCGACGTGGGCGTAAACCTCGTCCTCTCGGGCCACAAACACGTCCCCTACACCTGGAAGCTCGAGGACATGATCATAGTCAACGCCGGCACCGCCTCGACGCTGCGCCTCAGGGGCGACACCCGACCCTGCTACAACATCATCGAGGTCGAGAACGGGAAGGTGGAGGTCTTCCGCAAGTACCCGTTCAAGAAGCGTGAACCGGCGGTGAGCTTCGAGCCTGCCACCCAGCAATACTTGCGCTCCAAGGAGGATACGGCCCGCGACTATCGTTAGAGCTAATAGCTATCAGCTGTCAGCTTTTCTGTTTGAGAAGCGGCTTCGGGCCTTGGGCAACAGGCATCAGGTAATTTTCCTGATGCCTGTTGCCCTTCACCGCTGAACGGACCATTTTTCTCGAGAGCTGCCCTAGGGTGATGACCCGTCCCTGGCCCGCTTTATGCTGACGCCGTCTCCGGTAGAGAGCAGGAGGGCTCTCGAGGCGTTTCCCCTGTTTACGGCGAGGCTCAGGCGCCAGTGGGAGTCCGTAAGCAACACGAGGTCACCGGTGTAGGATGACCCGAAGGTCTGCACGTAGGTCGCCTCCATGGTCTCATCGCGGACCGAGACCTCCAGCTGGGTACCGTAGTCCGCGTCGAGATCCTGGGAGGTGGCGGAGAGCCTGGCGTTTCCGAAGCTGTCGATGTCGATGATCTCGGCCACGAGACCGTCGCCATCCTTACGGGCCTCGGGAAAATCAATGGGCGATAGCGAGGCCGGGTCAACGTCTTCCCCCAGTTCACCGAGCTCGACGCCGGCGGCCAGGTGGGCGGCCACGGGCGAGAAGACGTCCCTTCCGTGGAAGCTGTGTGAGACGGGGTGCAGATGGTACTCCCGGTTCGTCAGCGACACGGCCCGGTTGACCCCCCCGAGGGCCCTGGCAGCGGGCATGAGCAGGCCGTTGTCCGGTCCGATAAGGAGGGCCCCGCTACCCGTCTCGGCGGCGAGCTCCCGCCTTACCGGCTTGTCGTCCGGGTCTATGACCGCCAGATAAACGGCGTCCTCGGGCATGTACCCGGTGGCGTGCCGCAGCGTCTCGGCTCCGCTGACCACGTCGAACTTGGGGATGCTGTGGGTCACGTCGATGACGGTGACACCAGGCGCGATACCAACCATCACGCCCCTGCAGATCCCAACCAGCTCACCGGAGAGGCCGTAGTCGGATATAAAGCAAACTGGTCGCATCGACACAGTATAGACGGTAAGGGTACCTTCCCGCCTCGGACGTCGGGGCCCCGGATTCGTCATGATTTACGCCACGGGGGAACCTCGATCGTGTAGGGTCGAACTCGAACACCTGCCAGACCACCAACACCAGACAGGAGGACCGTATGAGCCCGCTCGCCGCCATCATCGCCGATACGCACATGCCGCGACGCGCCAGGACGTTACCGGGAGGTATGATCCCCCATCTGGAGCGCGCAGACCTCATCTTGCACGCCGGCGACCTGATGGATCCCACGCTTCTGGGGGAGCTGTCGACCTACGCTCCCACCAGGGCCGTGCGGGGAAACCTCGACCTCCCCGAGGACGGGCTGCCCGAGACGCTGGAGCTCGAGTTCGGCGGCGCGAAGGTGGCCATGATCCACGACTCCGGCCCGAGGCGGGGCCGCCGGGCCAGGATGGGGCGGCGTTTTCCCGAAGCCAGGGTGGTCGTCTTCGGGCACTCGCACATCCCCTGGCTGGAGGACGAGAACGGGCTATTACTCCTCAACCCCGGCAGCCCCACGGACAAACGGAGGCAACCAGACCACACGTTTGCCCTGCTGCGGGCCGAGGGCGGCGAGGTCGCGGCCGAAATTCTGGTTCTGTGAGCGGCGCGTAGGGACATCATTTGCGGCGTCCCGAACAGCGTATGGTCGTTGGGCAGTTCGCGAACCGCCCCTACACCGTGCGGAGTTGACCCGCCACGTGCCTGTACCTATTCTTTCGGACGGTATATGACCATGTCGGCGACGCGGCCCGTCCTCTCGTAGTGGTTGCCTATCTCCTCTAGCATACGTGGGGTCCACCTGTCCTGTTTTATCTCCCTGGCGAAGGGGGGACTCCAGATCATGATGAGGGGGAACCTCTCGTTGGCTATGTCCTCGACGAAGGGGCGCTGGTTCCAGTCGCCGTCGCGGGCGAGCTGGGTCATCTCGAAGGGTTGGAAGAAGATCCTCTTCCCCCTCTCCGGCAAGAGCCCCATGTAGTCATCGGTGAGCACCGGACCTTCCGTGTTCGCGACCATGGTAGATAGCTGCGCGACCTCGGCCCTCTGGTCCATCACGTAGTTCTGGAGGCCCGTGGCCACGCGTGCGGACTGGGAGAGCGCGAGCATCTGGATCGCCAGAAAAGCGATGAGGACTATGCGCAGCCGCGGGCGTCGGCGTTGCCAGGCCATGAACGCGCCCGTGGCGAGGCCGAGGGCCGCGGAGAGCTCCAGCAGGTAGTTAACGTCCGAGCCCACCTTGCCCACCAGCACAGCCGTGGGGATACTGGCGATGAGGTAGGGTGCGACGAGCCACCACGCGTTGTTGCCCTTGCGCGGCGTGAGCAGGAGGAACGCGAGCGAGGCGAGCAGGAGCAAGGGGCAGGCCAGGAGGGCGCCGAGGGCGTTGAGGCTGACCCGCTCCCAGCGGAAGTCGTTGAGGTTGGCGGTCACGGTGTTGAGGAAGAAACCCTCCCCGGTGGAGATGTTCAGGGCGGCGAACAGGAGCAGGCAGGCGCCGCCGGCGATCGCCGCCGTCTGTAATGCCCGGCGGCGCTGGCCCTGGGCGACGAGCCACACGAAGGCGGCGAGCGGCGCGGCCAGGATGTAGGTCTGGCGCGTGTACACGGCGGCCACGAGTAGCAGGGCCGAGACGAAGACGCTCCAGCGCTTCTGGGGCCAGCGGGCCACGACGAAGAGCCCCGCCCAGGAGAGGGCCAGCCCAAGCGAGTCCACCCGCGAGAGGGATGACCAGCGGACCACGTAGGGCATGGCGGGGAAGACGAGGGCGCCCGCCAGGGAGGCGAGTCGATCCCTGGTCAGGGCGTGCAGCGTCAGGCCGACGAAAAGTGACACGGCGGCGACGCTGAGGAGTGAGATCAGGCGTCCGTACCACATCGCCGGGCCGAAGAGCCACACGAACGGCACCTGTGCGGCCATAAAGAGCGGGGGGTAGTTGGCGACCACGTAGGGAGGCGTGCTGAGGTTGGTCCTGTAAATATTCTCGAACCGCGCGAGCCTGACGGCCTGGTCGAGAAGGGGCCCCTCACCGTAGTTGAGCGGGTAGGGGAAACCTAGCGCCTGCCACCCGTGGCGCAAGAAGAGCAGCACGGCAATACCCTGCGCAAGCGTCAGGAAGGCGACCGCGACCCAGAGCGTGACCCTGCGCCTTCCCTTGCCCGCACTATATTTTCTCTCCAGACCGGTACTCTCCACCAGGCCCTCTCGCGCTATCTGACTCAGGTTTCGTATCCTACCTCTTTTGGCTCCGGCGCCGCGCGAACGAGATTGGGTCGCACGGTGTAGTATGAAGGCAGTATCTCCTAGAATTCTGGAGGATTTCTTGGTGCAGAGGGCGCAGGATCTCGCGGAAGGCGTAGCTCGGGAAGACTCCGAGCAGTTCAGGATCGATGCCAGGGACTTTCTCTCAGCGCGGGAGCGCGGGGGAACCACGGGCACCCGCATAGACCAGCAGACGGCGGCCCTCTCCGACGCGGCCGAGATCGTCAACCGCAGCTTCCCCACCCTGGAACCTTCGGGCCGGTTCATAAACGCCATCTCGCCTGTCGTCATCCCGAACCGGCAGTCGCTGTTCTGGCGCCTTATGCCCATCGGGATGATGCTCGTGTTCTTCTTGCTCGGCGCGATGGCGTCGCTCGGCATCATAGGCCTCGCGGGCGGCGGGGTGGTGCTGGCGCTCCTGGGACCCCACCTGTGGCTGCTCCTGATCCTCCTGGCCTTCTTCTCCTGGTGGCGCCAGAGCGTGGTGGCGGTCCCGGACGGCAGCATGGCCGTGATCACCCGCTTCGGCAAGCTGGAGGAGGTCGTAGGGCCCGGGCGCAAGCTGCTCTTCAACCCGTGGAAGCAGGTCAGCTACATCGTCAACACCACCAGGGAGTACCCCTACAACGCGCCCATCAGGCAGGCCCCGACGGCCAGCAGGGTGAACGCGAGCGTCGACCTCTTCCTGCAGTTCAGGATAGAGGACCCGGCCGAGTTTATCTTTACGGTCGGCGGGGTCAAGGGTTTCTCGGACAAGCTTGAGAACGCCATCAGCGAGGTTACGCGCGCCCTGATCTACGAGCAGCGCGCCGAGGATATCTACGACCTCGTGGGGGAGAGCACCCAGAAGTTCCTTGATTCCCTGAACGAGCAGTTCCTGCCAGCGGTGCGCTTCACCAACGCGAACATTACCCACGCCGAGCCCTCCAGCCAGGAGTACCGCATGGACCTCGCCGCCCCCGAGATGGTCAGGGTGGCCAAGGAGGCCTACACCTACGAGTACGAGCTCAGGCTGCGCAAGGAGCAGGACGAAGGCGAGCTGAGGGGTGAGCTCGCCTCGTTGCGCGAGACCCTGTCCGCGATCAGCGCCGAGATAGCGACCTACCAGGCCCAGATCGACACCGCCCGCGAACGTGAGACGAACCGCGCCAACGCCAGCGCCCGCGAGAGGATGGTCGAGGCCGAGAGCACCGCCAACGCCAACGCGGCCCTCCTGGAGGCGCAGGCGCTGGACATTCGGGCTGTAAGCAGCGCTGCGGCGCCGGAGATCCTGGAGTACCGCTTCCAACAGGACGTCCTGGAGAGGCTGGCCGCCGTCGCGGACAGGCTGCCCCAGGTGGTCCAGATCGGGAGCCACGACGGCGACGACGCAGTCGACTTCCTACAGATCTCGCGCCGTATGATCGGGACCGGCAGCGAGCCGCTCTTTACGCCCGAGGACATGCAGGCCATAAGGGACAGGATGGAGGAGATCCAGGCCCGCATCCGGGAACGCTCCAAGGAGCTCGACAGCCTCTCCAACGGCCACGAGGCACCTCCCGAAGATGAACCGCTACAGCAGCCGGCTGCCGAAGAGGAGAACGCGGACAGGATCGAGGAGATCCGTCAGTCCGTCACCGACCAGGCCGTGCGCGAACGCGTCGAGCGTATAGGCTCCGATGGGGAGGAGGGGCGATGACCGAGACGGTGCAGTCCGTACAGGCGCAGATGCAACCGCAGGTCCAGGCGCAGACAGGCGCCAGGATGCAGGAGTTCTCCAGGATCAAAGAGGTCGTCTCGGGCTGGTCAGGGGTCAGGCAGTACCTGCGGGGCGGCGACGCCGGCCAGATAGTTCCCGTGGTGATCCCGAAGGACCGCAGGCGCTACGGTTGGCTCTTCCTCCTCGGTATCGGGGCTTACCTGCTGGGCTTCGCGCTCTTCTCGGGGAGCGCGGTGCTCGCCGTGCTGACCGTTCTGCTCGCCGTCCTGTTCTTCGGGCTTGCCCTGCTGTGGCTGTGGCGGGGCGCTATCGTAGAGATCGAACAGGGCACGACCGGCGTGCGCTCGCGTTACGGGAGGATAGAAGGCACCCTCCCGCCGGGCCGCCACTACCTCTGGCGGCCGTGGGACAAGGTGGAGTTCGTGGTCGACACGGCGACGGAGATCCCCTACCTGGCTCCGGTGGCGGTATGCCCCACGCGGGAGAACGTGCCCCTCAAGGCGATCGAGTTCTTCCTGAAGTTCAGGATAGTGGAGCCCCTGGCCTTCGTGCGCGTGATCGGGGCCTCAAACTTCGACCTGGTCCTCTCCAGCGCCGTACAGGACGCCATCCGCCAGCGCAGCCGGCAGGTGAGCACGGAGAAGGCCTACGACCTGCGCGGCAGCGACGTGGGCGACATGCAGAACTACCTGAACCGCCAGCTCGCCCAGTACGGGGTTCGCATCCTCGGGGCCAACATCCCCGACGTGCAGCTCCCCGACCAGTACCAGCAGCACCTCGCCACCCGCGAGCGCGTGGCCAAGGAGCTCGCCGCCTACGAGCGCGAGTGGGAGCTGACCCGCAAACAGCGCATCGATACCCTGCTCATGGAGATAGAGCGCTCCAAGAAAGACCGCGCCGCCCGCCTCATCGAGGTAAAGGAAGCCCGCAACCGCGCCCGCCAGGACGTGGCGCGCATGCTAGAGGAGCAGGAGACCGAGGCCCAGCGCGTGCGCCTGGAGATAGAGACGCGCGGCAGGGCCGCCCTGACCGAGGCCGAGAACGAGGCCACGGCCCTCCGCCACCTCGGCCAGGCCCACCGCGACAACCGCGCCGTGGTCCGCTACGAGCTGGCGCGCCGCAGGGTCGAGATCGGTGAGAAGCTCATGAAACGCGCCCCACGACCCTTCCTGATCCGTGGCGAAGGCGGAGAGCAATCGGCCTTGTCCACCCTTCTCCTCGCCAGGCTCCTCCCACAACTGACCCAGAACGGGAACAGCGTGCAGGACGCCAGCGAGGCCCTGCGGGACCTGGCAGACGGCGAGGGCTGAAAAAAGGCTACAGGTATCAGGCTTCAGTTAGAGCTGATGGCTGATGGCTATCAGCTCTGATCCGGCACTATCCTGCGGTATGCCTCGGGGTCGGTGGCGCCTTCGCAGTTGAAGAGGAGGACGCGGGTGTTTCCGTTTGCGCCAAGCAGCCGGCGTGTCCCCTCGTGTTCTTTGGAGTGCAGGAGTTCGAGCAAACAGCCGAGGCCAGCAGCCCCGGTCTCGCCGGAGACTATGCCAGACCTGGCCGCCAGGCGCATCGCCTCGCGTGCCGGGTCGTCGTCCATGGTCACCAGTACGTCGATGGTACTGGACAGGATCGGCCACGCCACGAGGGATGGTCTGCCGCAGTTGAGGCCGGCCATTATGGAGTCGTGCGGGCCAGGCACGGTGACGAGCCGTCCCGCCGAGACGGATCGAAAGAGGCAATCGGCCCTCGCTGGCTCCACGGTGACGAGCTTCGGACTGTGTGGTACTTCGGGACGGCGGAAGTGTCTGGCTACGGCCGCGGCGAAGGCGCCGACGCCAACCTGCGCGACCACCAGGTCTGGCCCTGGTTCGTCTCTTCCCGCGAGCTGGTCTTCGATCTCCCAGAGCATCGTGGAGTAGCCCTCGATCACCCAGGTTGGAACACGCTCGTAGCCGGGCCAGGAAGTGTCGGAGATCAGGAGCCCCTCCGCCTCGGATGATCTCTCGACGGCCTCGTCGTAGCCGCCATCGACCACGACTACCTCGGCCCCCTCCCCGGCGATTGCCTCGCGCCTCGCCGCGGCCATGTCCCCGGGAACGAAGATCCTCGCCCGCAACCCCAGCAGCCGCGCCACCCGCGCCAGGGCACGCCCATGGTTGCCGTCGGTGGCGGCCACGAGCGAGAGCGGTCGCAAGGGTTCCAGTCGTTGCCTCAGGTCTTCGATGGTCTGCCACCCACCGAAACCTCTGTCCCCAAGGCGTACCTCTAGCGCCCTGTATACGGCCCACGAGGCGCCGAGGACCTTGAAGGCGGGCAGCCCGAGCCGGCTCGACTCATCTTTCACAAGTACCTTGCCAACGCCGAGAGCCTCGGCCAGTCGCGGAGCATCGACGAGCGGTGTCTCCTCGTAACCTGGCAGCCGGCGGTGGAATTCAAGAGGCGAACGGTCGGGCGTCGGCCCGACGAAGCTCTCTCCGGCTTTTGGGTTGACGAGGGTCCTGATGCTCATGGGAAATCGATTCTAGATCGTCTCTCCGGGAAGAGCGAACCCAGGGTGATCGATGGCCACGGGCATCGGGCCATCTTTCCTGAAGCCTGAAACCTGTAGCCTGATGTCTTGTCCCCGATTCGTCATCACGTCTTCTTCGGCCCGTTCACGCCGTATTCGAGGCCGTCTACCAGAGCTTGCCAGGAAGCTTCGATGATATTTTCGGAGACGCCTACGGCGCCCCACATTCGCTTGCCGTCTGTCGAGTCTATGAGGACGCGGGTCGTGGCGGCGGTGGCGCGGTGCTCGTCCAGGATACGGACCTTGTAGTTGGAGAGGTGTATCTCCTTGAGCTCGGGATAGTGGGGCCCGATGGCCTCTCTCAGTGCTCCGTCAAGGGCGTTTACGGGTCCGTTGCCCTCGGCGGTCGAGATCACCCTGTGGCCGTCCACGGAGAGCTTTATGGTCGCCTCCGTCGTGGTATGACCTCCGGCGCGCTTCTCGGTGATGATCCTGAACGTCTCCAGTTCGAAGAGCGGCGTGTCATCTCCCGTGGTCCGTCCGATGAGCAGGGCCAGCGACGCGTCGGCGGCCTCGTAGTGGTACCCCTCGTACTCGCGCTGCTTGATCGCCCCGAGCACCTCCGTCGCGTCCCCCGGCTCCAGCCCAAGCTCCTCGGCCTTGGCCCTTATGGAGTTCTTGCCCGAGAGCTCGCCCACGGGGGTGCGGCGCACGTTTCCAACGACCTCGGGTCCGACGTGCTCGTAGGTTGCTGGGTCTTTTGAGATGCCGTCGACGTGCAGCCCGCCCTTGTGGGCGAAGGCGCTGCGTCCGACGTAGGGTCTGTGTGTGTCCGGGGTGAGGTTCATTAGCTCGGAGACGTAGTTGGAGGTCTCCGTCAGACGCCGCAATTGGTCCTCTTCCATCATCTTGAGGCCCATCTTGAGCTGCAGATTGGCGATGGTCGTGACGAGGTCGCAGTTGCCGCACCGTTCGCCCACGCCGTTTACCGTCCCCTGCACGTGCGTCGCCCCAGCCTCGACCGCGGCCAGGGCGTTGGCCACCCCGCACCCCGCGTCGTTGTGCGTGTGTATGCCTACCCTGACGTCGGGGAACTCGCGCACGGTCCGCGCCACGATCGCCTTCAACTCGGTCGGGAGGGTGCCGCCGTTGGTGTCGCAGAGGACAAGCGTGGTGGCCCCGGCCTCGGCGGCGGCCCGAAGCAGCGTCAGCGAGTACGCCGGGTCGTCGCGAAAGCCGTCGAAGTAGTGCTCGGCGTCGAAGATGACCTCTTTGCCGGCGTCGGCGAGGTAGGAGACGGTGTCCCTGACGGACTCCAGGTTCTCCTCCGGCGTGGTCCTGAGGACCTTCTCGACATGAAGCTTCCAGCCCTTGGCGACGATGCAGGCGACGGGCGCCGAGAGGGAGGGCAGTAGCGTGACGGCGGGGTCGTCCTCGGCTCTCCCGCCGGGCCGCCGCGCCCGCGTGAAGGCGACGAGCCTCGCCTGCGAGAGCGAGGCGGCGTCGAAGCTCTCGAAGAACTCCAGGTCCTTTGGGTTTGAGGCCGGGAAGCCCGCCTCAATGTAGTGGATGCCCAGAGAGTCGAGCTCGTAGGCTATGCGGGCCTTGTCCTCGGCAGTCAGGGTCACCCCCTCGCGCTGGGTCCCGTCGCGTAGGGTCGTATCGAAAAGCTCTATGCTCATATCACGCCCTCCCCTGCCCCGACCCACTGGCTCACGGCCTTCGTGACCTCTTCGGTCGTCTTCTTGCCGCCGAGGTCGGGGGTTAGATAGTGGGCCTCCAGGGCCACGGAGACGCCCTGCTCGATGGCCTCGGCCACGTCGGGCCGGCCAAGGGTGTGCCTGAACATCATGGCAGCTGACAGGATGGTTGCGTAGGGGTTGGCCTTACCCTCCCCCGCGATATCTGGGGCCGAGCCGTGCACGGGCTCGAAGATGCCGGGAGAGCCTGGTTCGCCCAACGACGCGCTCGGGAGCATCCCCATCGAGCCCGGGAGCATGGCCGCCTCGTCGGAGAGGATGTCGCCGAAGAGGTTCTCGGTCAACATAACGTCGAACCTCCCCGGGGACTGGACGAGATACATGGCCGCGGCGTCAACCAGGATGTGGTCGAGCTCCACCCTGGGGTAGTCTCGGCCTACCTCGGTGACCACCCTGCGCCACAGCCGGCTGGTGGCCATGACGTTGGCCTTGTCCACGCTTGTAACCCGCCGCCGGCGCCGGGTGGCGGCGTCGAAAGCGACCCGCGCCACCCGCTCTATCTCCTCCCTCGTGTACAGGCACAGGTCACTCGCCCGGTCCTCGCCCTCCTCTTTCTCCCCGAAGTAGGTGCCACCCGTCAGCTCCCTCACGATCAGCACGTCCACGCCCTCGACCACCTCGGGCTTGAGGGGGGACGACGCGAGCAGCGCCGGTATTGCCTCGACGGGCCTGAGGTTGGCGAAGGCCCCGAGGTGCTTTCTAAGGCCGAGCAGGCCCGCTTCTGGGCGTACCGGGGCGTCGTCGAAGTCGGGGTGGCCGACCGCCCCGAGCAGGACCGAGTCGGAGGCGAGGGCCGCATCAAGGGTCTCCCCGGAGACGGCCTCTCCCTCCTCGCGGAGGGCGATGCCGCCGATCCTGCGTTCCGTGTAGCTTATCTCCAGGTCGAAGTGGTCGGCCGCGGCGTCTATTACCTCGCGGGCTGCCCCGACCACCTCCGGTCCTATGCCGTCCCCGGGTAGCAGTAGTATCTCGAATGAGTCTCGCAAAGCGTATCCTCCTAGAACTCGGGCCTCGACGCGAGCCACTCCCGCCCACCTGGGCCGAGGGCCTCCGCGAGCAACTCCTCGGCCCGCTCTTCGTCGACTATCTCGTCTTGCTCCCAGAGACCGTAGAAGAGGCGTTCCAGCAAGGCCTCTCCGAAGGCATCGAGCGCCGCCTCCGCCAGAACCAGAAGCAGGTTCTGGAACGACATCTGGTCTTCCGGCCCACCCGGGCCACGGAAGCTCCTCACCGTAAACCCTGGCTCTCTCTCTATCTGCGACAGGTGGGCGCCCAGCGGCAGGCCGGCCCTTCTCGCGACGGTCACCGAGGCGGCCTGCGGGACGAACTCCCCGAGCCAGACCGGGGTCCTCACGACCTCCCGCGAGAGCAGAAAAGCGTGGGCCAGCTCGTGCCAGACGATGAGCGGCAGCATCGCTTCCGTCTTCGGCCCGAACACGGGCGACAGGGACTCGGGCAGCACCAGAAGCGGCGGTTCTACCGAGCGGGTGAAGTAGGGGAGGCCGGGCGGGTAGGGAAGCGCGTTATCTCGCGGCGCATCCCGCCAGTCCTCGTCCGCCACCAGGACCGCGGCGATCTCCGGCGTCCCTGCGGAGAGTACCCGGGAGAGGGCCCTGTAGCCCTCCTGTAGGTACTCCCCGATCTCCCGGGACTTCACCTCCAGGCGCGGGGCGTGGAGGACGGGAATGTTCCCATCCAGGCTCTCGTAACCCGGCGGGGCGCTATCCCTTCTCTCCGGGATCTCTACGGCGCTACCCGCGCGTCCCACCTGGCTCCGACCATGCCCGCCGTGTAGACGTTGACGGCCCGCACGTAGGCGCGCGCCGCCGCCTCGACAACATCCTGGGAGAGGCCGCGTCCGGCGTAGTCGTTCCCCTCGAACTCCACGGAGATCCTGACCTCGCCGAGGGCGTCCTTGCCGCCTGTTACGGCGTCGATGCGGAAGTCCGTTAGCCTGCCCTTGATGTTCGTGGCGGCGTCGATGGCGCGGAACACCGCGTCGACGGGGCCCTCGCCCTCGGCCTCGGCCTCGAACGTGCCCTGCTCGGCGTGCGAGATGGTCACGGCGGCCCTGCTCTGGCGGCCCGTTGCGGCTACCACCCGGAAAGACTCGAGCACGAACTTGCCCTCGAAGGAGCCCACCTCATCGGCCGCTATGGCCTCGAGGTCGGCTGCGGTTACGGTCTTCTTGTGGTCGGCTATCTCCTTGAAGCGGATGAAGGCCCGCTTGAGCACCTCGCCTTCCACGTAGTAGCCAAGCTCCTCCAGGGCGTCCTTCAGGGCGTGGCGGCCCGAGTGCTTGCCGAGAAAGATGTTCGTGCCTTCCAGGCCGATGTCTTCCTTGGTCATGATCTCGAAGGTGCGGCGGTCCTTTAGCACACCGTCCTGGTGGATGCCCGACTCGTGCAGGAAGGCGTTACGCCCCACGATAGCCTTGTTTGGGGGGACATCGTAGCCCGTAATGTTGGAGATCATGCGGCTCGTGTTGGCCAGCTGGCGCTTCTCCACCCCGACCTCGACGTCGTAGAAATCGGAGCGCGTGGCGAGCGCCATCACGACCTCCTCAAGGGAGGCGTTACCGGCCCTCTCCCCGATGCCGTTGATGGCGACCTCGACCTGGCCGGCCCCGATCTCCACCCCGGCGAGCGAGTTGGCGACGGCCATCCCCAGGTCGTCGTGGCAGTGGACCGAGAGGACCCGGTCAGAGAGCCCTGGCACCCGCGCCTGAAGCTCCTTCAGGAAGGCCGTGAACTCCACCGGCGTCGTGTAGCCCACGGTGTCGGCGATGTTGATCACGTCGGCCCCGGCCTCCACGGCCACCGCGACGACCTCGGAGAGATACCCTATATCCGTGCGGGTCGCGTCCATGGGTGAGAACTCAACGTTCTCACATAAGCTCTTGGCAAGGGCCACGGCCTCACCGGCCCGCTGCAGGATGTCGTTCCTGTTCGAGCGCATCTGGTGCTCTATGTGCAGATCGCTGGTCCCAACGAAGGTGTGGATGCGCGGCCTCCCCGACCACTGCACGGCCTCCCACGCCCTGACGATGTCCTCCTCGTGAATGCGGGCGAGGCCGGCGATCCTCGGCCCAGCCACCTCGGCGGCGATGCGGGAGACCGACTCGAAATCCCCCTCGCTCGTAATTGGAAAGCCCGCCTCTATCACATCGACCTTCAGGCGGGCGAGCTGGCGGGCTATCTCTACTTTCTCCTCCACCGACAGGGAGATGCCGGGCGACTGTTCACCGTCGCGGAGGGTGGTGTCGAAGATCTCTACTCGACGCATCTGTCTCATCCTCTCTACATCGAAAACGAAGCTTGAAGTGCGGCCTGGTGTGTGGTGGCCGCGGGCAGCCCGGCTAGAGACCGGGACGGGTAATTCGCCCGCAGGCCACCCTGGTTAGTCGTAGAGCGGAGGAGAGAGGCACGATGTTAGGTGTAGACCTTCATGAAGGGTGGCAGTATCTCACTGCCTCGCCGGCTCCGCAACCTCGACGGTCACGGTCCAGTGGGCGTACTCGTCCCAACCGCCGCGCGCGGCCTTGAAGTACAGCTCCTGCAGACGCTCGGCGACGGGACCCGTGCTGCCCGTCCCGACGGGCCTGCCGTCCACCTCGACGACGGGTGCGATCTGGAACCCCGTCCCGGAGAGGAACACCTCATCGGCGGCGTAGAGCTCCGTCCTGTCCACGTCGCGCTCCACTACGGGCATCCCAAGCTCTTTCTCCGCGAGCTCCATCACGGCGTCGCGGGTTATGCCCTCCAGGATGTCCGCCGTAACCGGCGGCGTGATGAGCACGCCCTTCCTCACGAGGAAGATGTTGGCGGCGCTCGCCTCCGAGACCTGCCCATCCTGGGTCAGGAAGATGGCGTCGTCGTAGCCGCCCCTGTGGGCCTCGTCGACCGCGAGGGCCGTATTGACGTAGGAGCCCGTGCACTTGGCCCGCGCCGGGATGGCGTTGTCCGGCGTGCGCCGCCAGGAGGAGACGCAGACCTTGAGGCCGGTGAGCTCCACGTAGTTGCCCATGGGGACCGTGAAGATGGAGAGCTCCGACTCCCCCGAGAGGTTCACCCCGACCGACTCCACGGCCTTGAAGGCAAGCGGCCTTATATAGGTGTCCACACGCGGGGCATTGCGGCGCAGGATCTCCAGGGTGGCGTCGCAGAGCTCGTCCACGCTCATGGGCAGGTCTATGCGCAGCAGGCGGCAGGACTTCTCGAAGCGCTCGTAGTGCTCGCGCAGCTTGAGCACCTGCAGCGTGCCACGCTCCTCGCTCCAGTAGGCCCTGATGCCCTCGAAGACGCCCGTGCCGTAGTTCAGGGCGTGGGTGGCGGGGGAGAGGCGTACATCTCCCAGCCTGACCAGCTCGCCCCCGTGGTAGGCCCACTCGGCGTCCGACGCCGCGAATGCTTTACGACTCATAGGTTCTCACCTCCTGCTCGCCCCGCCGGGGTCTCTATGCCCTCGGCCGCGAGCGCCCGCAACTCCTGCCCGACCTTCTCGACCTGAGATTCAGCCTCCCTGCGGCGCATTGCGAGGAAGCTCGATCCGCCGGCCTGGTTCTCGAGCACCCAGTCCTTGGCCCACTTGCCGCTCTGGATGTCCGAGAGGATGACCCGCATCCTCTCTTTGGCAGCCTCGTCGATGATCTTCGGCCCGGCCGTGTAATCGCCGTACTCGGCGGTGTTCGAGATGGAGTACCGCATCCCGGCCAACCCACCCTCGTAGATAAGGTCGACTATTAGCTTCAGCTCGTTCACGCACTCGTAGTAGGCGAGCTCCGGCTGGTACCCGGCCTCAACCAGCGTATCGAACCCGGCCTTGAGCAGCGCCGTCAGGCCGCCGCACAGCACCGCCTGCTCCCCGAAGAGGTCGGTCTCGGTCTCCTCGGCGAAGGTGGTCTCGATGATGCCGGCCCGGCCGCTCCCGATGCCACGGGCGTAGGAGAGTATGGTGTCCCTGGCCTGGCCGGAGGCGTCGTTCTCCACGGCGAAGAGGGAGGGCATGCCCTTTCCCTCCACGTAGAGCCTCCTGAGCACGTGCCCCGGCCCCTTGGGGGCCACGAGCCCGAGGTCCACCTCTGGGGGGACCACGATCTGGTTGAAGTGGATGTTGAAGCCGTGGGCGAAGAGCATGAGGTCGCCCTCGGTGAGGTTCGGCCCGACCTCGGTGGCGAACACGCCAGGCTGCTTCTCGTCGGGCAGAAGCATCATCACCACGTCGGCATCCCTTGCCGCGTCTGCAATGGTCTTGACCGGGAGACCGTCCTCCTCGGCCTTTGACCAGCTCTTCGAGCCCTCGTAGAGCCCGACGGTCACGTCGCAGCCCGACTCCTTCAAGTTCAGGGCGTGGGCGTGGCCCTGGCTTCCGTAGCCCAGGATCGCGACCTTGCGGGTCGTGATCTCGTCTCCAATATCTCCTTCACGGTATACCCGCGCCATCTAGACCCCTCCCCGAGCGTCGGGACGGGCCACGGGGCCCATCCTGACCAAATCATCTACGTCATCACCAAGCGCCGCGAGAAAGCCTTCGACGTTCTCCGGCTCTCCCGTCGCCACGAGGGTTCCCTCGTTCTCGTGCGCCTCTACCCCAGACCTCTCCGCGATCGCCCGCCAGTCTGCCGAGGTCTCGATCAGGGCGACCTCTATGGTCTGGGCCGGGCCCGCCTCTGTTACGTCTTCGAGCGCGGAGATGATGGCCGTGTAACGGAGCGCCGACTCGGGCGGACAGTCGAGCAGGACGGTCGCCCGCATGCCTTGCGGGTCGTTGCCCAGGTTGAAGTTCGCCACGGGCATGCGCTTGTTCTGGAGCGTCATCAGGAGCCTGTTCAGGGCGAGCATCCCTCCGGAAAAGCGGACCTCGACCGTGTTCAGGGAGACCCCGGTCGCCGACTCAGGCACCGTCTTCCTCGATCATCTCGGCCACCGACATGCCGGAGGGGATCATGGGGTACACGTTTGCCTCCGGGTCGATGTGGAAGTCCAGGAAGGTGCAACCTTCCTGCTCCTGCGCCCACCTGACCGCCTCCCCCACGTCGTCGCCCTCGCTGATGGTGCGCCCCGAGAGGCCGTAGGCGGCGGTGAGCTGCTCGTAGTTCGGGCCCGTTATGGGCGTCTCCGAGTAGCGGCGGTTGTGGAAGAACTGCTGCCACTGGCGGACCATCCCGAGGTAGCCGTTGTTCAGCACGGCCACCTTGATGTTCAGGCCGAACTCCCTGATCGTGGCGAGCTCCTGGATGTTCATCTGGATGCCGCCGTCGCCGGCGATCACCCAGACGGGCTCGTCCGGATAGGCGAAGGCCACGCCCATGGCCGCCGGCAGGGCGAAGCCCATCGTGCCGAGGCCGCCGCTGGTGATAAGGCTGTTCGCCCTGGTGAACTCGAAGAACTGGGCGGCCCACATCTGGTGCTGGCCCACGTCCGTGACGAGCCGCACGTTCGGGCCGGCCGCCTCCTTTATGGCCTCCATCACCTGTATCGGGCCGTACTCGGTGCGCGCCGACTCTTTGCGCCGACGCTCCGGCTCCTGGCTCTTCTCGAGCTCCTCGCGCCACGGCCGGCATCCTTCGCCCTCCGGGCCCTCCTCGAGGTGGCCCAGGATGGTGCGCATGGCGGCCTTCGCGTCGGCGGCGATGCCGACGGTCGGCTTTACGACCTTGCCCAACTCGGCTGGGTCGATGTCGATGTGGATCACCTTCGCGTTGGGCGCGAACTTGTGGACCGCGCCGGTGATCCTGTCGTCGAAGCGCATCCCCACGGCGAACAGCACGTCGGAGCGGTCGATGGCACGGTTCACCGATGCCTGCCCGTGCATGCCGGGCCAGCCGAGGTAGAGCGGGTGGTCGTCGGGAAAGGCGCTTATGCCCAGAAGCGTGGTGATCACCGGGATGCCTGTCCTCTCGGCGAGCAGCCTCAGCTCCTTCTCCGCGCCGCCCAGCGTGACGCCGTGCCCGGCCAGGATCAGGGGCCGCCTGGCGTTCCTGAGGAGCAGCGCAGCCCGCTCCAGCCCAGGCGACTCGACGGGCGGCTGGGCCTCCCTGAGGCGCCTGTACCCGTTATCGTTGCACGCGGCGAACTGCACGTCTTTCGGAACGTCGATGAGGACCGGTCCGGGCCTGCCTGAGCGTGCTATCTCGAACGCCCGCCTCACCGTGGGGTACAGCTCGTCGGGGTCCTCGACCAGGAAAGAGTGTTTGGTGAAGGGCAGCGTCATGCCCATCACGTTCGTCTCCTGGAACGAATCCTTGCCCAGCGCAGGGCGCCCAACCTGGCCCGTTATGGCCACCAGCGGCACAGAGTCCATCTGTGCCGTGGCAAGGCCGGTAACGAGGTTCGTCGCACCCGGGCCGCTCGTGGCCACGCACACCCCCACGCGCCCCGTGGCCCTCGCGTAGCCGTCTGCGGCGTGGGCCGCGGCCTGCTCGTGGCGGGTCAGGATGTGCCTCAGGGGATAATCCGGCAGGGCGTCGTAGAAGGGCATGATCGCGCCGCCCGGGTACCCGAAGAGGTGCTCGACCCCTTCGTCGAGTAGCGCCTCGCACATTGCTTCGCTACCCGTGCGCGGCCTGTATTCGATGTTAAGTGCTGTGTTTTCCACGGTTTACCCCATTCATGAAGAGAAGTATTTCTGTTCCGGCCTTGCCGAAGAACGGGGCTGCCCGTCTTGCGGCTCTAGGCGAACCGGAGCGTGCCGCCCCGGCCCGCCCGGCTAATTAGTCGTAGGGCGGAGGGTACGGCTACCGTGGATACTCGCGGGTGGATGGGTGGAGCGAGCAGACGCGAGATCTTGAGCATCAAGCCCGAGACCTCTCTGTGCGCCGTCTTGGAGACCTTTCTCAACAGTCCTCGCTCATGTAGCCCGCAAGTGGGTTGAAGGGTTACACAACGGTAGAGGCTTGTCAAGTTGCACATAGGTTCGTATTCGGCCGGGGCCAGCGTGGTTCTCGCCACAAGGGAGATCTCGTCCGCGTCGTCCCGGCGCTGCGTCACCGGTTTCTCCGAACGAGGCCTCCACCGTACCCTTTTACCTCCAGGGACGGCGGAGGCGTGCTTGCATTGTCGTTGGCTCGGCGTTGGATGTATTCAGGGGCTGTTCCTGTATTCAGGGAATGTTCGCCCTGGAATCACCCTCCGTGGCGTTGTAGTCGGTGGCCACGTCGGTGCCTGAACCGCCACCGAAGGTGTCAGAGCCACCACCGCCGGTAAGCCTGTCGTTGCCACCGGCCCCGCACAGAACGTCGCTCTTGCCCAAGCCGCCTAGCGTGTCGTTACCGTTCTTGCCCAGCAGGAGGTCGGCCCCGCTCGTGCCGCCGAGCGTGTCCCCGCCGCTGCCCCCAGCCTTCACCGTCACGGATTTGTTGCTGCTCGCCTGCCCGTCGCTGACCGTGATCCTCACCATCGAGGTCCCGGTGAGATCCGGAACCGTGGAGATCGTGGCGGTACGGACACCGCCCGTGCCGCCGAAAGCCACGTTGCTCTTCGGCACGAGCCTGGCGTCTGAGGAGCTTGCGACGCTCGGCTCGAGATCGCCTGGGTTGCTGTCCGCGTCGGAGAGCTCGAGGGTGAGGCGCCCGCTGGTGCCGCTCAGGCATGCGCTCTGGCTAGAGCTGCCCGCTAACACCGACATGGTTGGCGTGTCGTTGACCGGGTTGACGGTGATGGTGAAGGTCTGCGCGGCGCTTGTGTCGATTCCGCCGTTGGCCGTGCCGCCGTCGTCGGTTGCCTTGACCGTAACGATGGCCTTGCCGCTGGCATTACTGGCTGGAGTGTAGCTGAGCGTGCCATCTGAGGAGATCCTGGGCTGCTCCGCTGCGGTGAACAGAGCGTTGTTGTCGTTGGTCGCGCTGAAGGTCACCGTCTGGGTCTCGAATGCTCCGGCCGAGATGCCCGTGGCCCAGCCCGTGATGCTTTGCGTCCCCGAGTCCTCGGACGTGCTCTGATCCGCTCCCCCCTCGAAGCCGGGCGCGTCGTTGACCGGGGTAACGTCGATGAACACCCCGGCCGCATAGCTCTGCGAGGCGCCGTCGCGGGCCTTGTAGAGGAAGGAGTCTTCCCCGTTGTAGTCCTTGTTCGGGGTGTACTCGAAGGTGCCGTCCCCGTTGTCGCTCACCGTGCCGTGCGTGGCGCCGGTGAAGATACCAAGGGCGAGCTCGTCGCCGTCCACGTCCGAGTCGTTGGAGAGCGCCGGGATGGTGACGGGGGTGTCCTCCTCTGTGGTGGCGTTGTCGTTGGCCGCCACCGGGGCATCGTTGACGGCTTTGACGGTGATTGAGGCCGTGGCCGTGTCCTGACCGCCTTTGCCGTCGGAGGCCTGGTAGGTGAAGGAGTCCTCACCGTTGTAGTCCTTGTCGGGGGTGTAGGTGTAAGAGCCGTCGGAGTTGAAGGTCAGTGAGCCGTGGCCGGGACCGCCGGTCACGAACGCCATGAGCGTGGTTCTGGCGGCGTGAGTATCGTTGGCGAGCACACCCGGAGCGTCAACGACCAGCGCCTTGTCCTCATCGGTAGTGGCAGAGTCATCGTTAGTGACCGGCGCCGCGTAGGGCTGGTCGTAACTGATGGTGATCGAAGGGCCGCTCTCGACGATGGTGGCGACCCCGTCGGTCGGCACCAGGCTGGAGCCGCCGCCGCCACCACCCGCTGGCGATTGATAGGGTTCGTTGTAGAGCATAGCGCCGCCGATACTGCCTCCGCCGCCCCCGCCGTACAGGCCGCCGCCGCCACCGCCACCGGTGAGAAGCCCGCTAACCCCGCCATCGCCGCCCTGCCCCAGCGACCCGTTCTGGCCTACGTCTTTGCCCCCGAGACCCCCGGCGTTCTGGCCGCCCGCCTGTCCACCGGTGCCTCCGAAGGCGTTGAGGCACGTCATACCGTTGCCGCCGCTGGACCCTGCAGACCCGCCCGCACCCCCGAAGTAGTATCTGAGGGTGGGCGCGCAAAGACCATCCTGGCCGCCGCCCCCACCTCCGGCGGCCACGATCAGACGCGAGTCAAGGCTTCCACTCTGGTTCCTCGCAACCTCGCGCACATCGGAGGCGCCGCCCCCGCCTCCACCGGATTTGCTCGACCCACCGCCGTTGAACCCACCGACACAGGCAACACCCCGATCGCAGTTGTTTCCGGTCGGGGTGCCGCCGACCTCCACGTAGAGGGTCTGGCCCGGCGTGACCGTCAGGTCCCCGCTCACCCTGGCCCCGCTACCGGCAGTGCCACCATAATATCCCTCGGCGCCGGGCGCGCCGGGTGCGCCGGTTGCGACGACGTGGACGTTGCTCACCCCGTCAGGGACCTTGAAGGTGTCCTCAGCCCCCGTCGGGCCGAAGGTGCACGTTGTCACCCCGGCAGAGGTGGAGCAACTACCCGCCGCGTGGGCGGGGCTCGGGGTCAAGCCTAGCAGCGCAACCCACAGCAGCAGCGCCGCCCCCAGGGGGGGCAATGCCTTGAGCGAGCGTATCACCATCACGTGTGTCGTCATCTGCTCTGCACTCCTCTACTTGTCGAGGAGGCGACGGGTAAAGTGCCGTCGCCTCCCGCTCTGCTACTCGCTGCTCCCATCGTGGGGTTAGGGGATATTCGTTGCGGCATCCCCCTGAGCAGCGTTGAAGTCGGTGGCGGTGTCCGTGCCCGAACCGCCGTCGAAGTTGTCCGCTTCCGTCCCGCCGGTGAGCTTGTCATCGCCCGCGCTGCCGCGCAGGATGTCCCTACCCGCATTACCGCGCAGCGCGTCGTTGCCGTTGGCCCCGTCGAGGGTGTCATCTCCCGCGCCGCCGCTCATCACGTCCGGGCCGTTGCCCCCGCACAGCAGGTCGTTTCCGCCCTGTCCGGCCGTGGTGTTTGCGCCGTTCTTGCCGAAGATGATGTCGGCCCCAGGGGTGCCGCCCAGGGTGTCGGTCGAGTCGCTTCCGACCCTGACCGTGACGGTAACCGTGCCGCTGTCCTGATCATCGCCTGCCCTAACGGTGATCGTGGCCGTACCCGAGCGATTGGTCACCGCGCTCACCGTTAGCGTCCGGCTCGCGCCGCTGCCGCCCACCGAGAGGCCGGAGTTTGGCACCAGGTTCTGGTTCGAGGAGATAGCGCTGAGGGTGAGAGAGCCCGGTGCGCTCTCCACGTCGTTGACAGTGAGGTTGATGCGCCCGCCGGTCCCGCCCGTGCCGCACTGCCCCCCGGCCGCTACCCCCACCGTGGGGACATCGTTGACCGGGTTGACGGTGATGGTGAAGGTCACCACCGCAGAGGTGTCCTGTCCGCCGTTGCCCGTACCGCCGTCATCCTTGAGCACGACGGTGATTCTGGCGCTGCCGCTGGCGTCCTTGGCTAGCGTATAGGTGAGCGTGCCGTCGGAGGAGATCCTGGGTTGCCCCTCTGAGGTGAACAAAGCTTTGTTGTCGTTGGTCATGTCGAAGCTTACCTGCTGGCCCGACTCGTCGGGAGGACCGGGTGAGATGTCCTTGGCCCAGCCCGTGACCGATTGCGTTCCCGCGTCCTCGTTAACGGTCTGGTCGGCCCCTTTCGTGAAACCAGGCCTGTCATTGACGGGGTCGAGGGTGATGTTCACCGTCGCGGCGTTGGAGTCAGCTGTCCCGTCGTCGGCCTTGTAGGTAAAGGAGTCGGGACCGTTGTGGTTGGTATTGGGGGTGTAAGAGAACGAACCGTCCGCCTTGAGCTCGAAAGAGGCGGCATTGCTCGGGCCGCTGACCAGCACAGCCGTGAGCTTATCGCCATTGTCATCCGTGTCGTTCGAGAGGACGTTGCCGGCAAGAGTGGAGTCCTCGGGTGTGGAGTAGGTGTCGGGCTCGGCCACAGGAGCCACGTTGTCCAGCTCGAAGGCGCCGATGTCGCAGCGTGGCGTGCCGTCGCTGTCGCCGTCCTCCGGACGGGACACGCCGCGCTGATCGGTGCTGGGGCAGTTTGCATCCACCGCCGCGTCTACGGCTTTGCTACCGGGCATGAGGGCGATGGTCTGGGTGGGACCGCCGTTGTTCTGCAAGCCCTTGGGGTCGAGCAGGGGGTCGGTAGTAGTCTGGGAAGTGGTAACGGTTTCGTCTACGCAAGAACCGTCAGTGTCGAGGTTGCCGCCTGCGTCGGTTATGCTCCCGCCGCAACTGCCTCCCCGAATGCTGTTCGCAACGATCGTGTTGCCAAGCGCCGCCGTGCCATTGTTGTAGATGCCGCCGCCGTTGATGGAAGCCTTGTTTCCGCTAACGGTGGAATCGGTAATGCCAAGCGTGCCCTGGTAGTTGTAGATACCGCCGCCGTGGACGTAGGCAGAGTTGCCGCTAATAGTGGAATTGGTGACGCCAAGCGTGCCTTGCCTGTTGGCGATGCCGCCGCCTGTGTCGGCGCTGTTGCCGCTAATGGTGGAATTGGTGACGCTAAGCTTGCCGTCATTGTAGATGCCACCGCCGTAGCGGTAGCCGTAGAAGGCAGAGTTGTCCCTGATAGTGGAATTGGTGATACCAAGCGTGCCACTGTTGTAGATGCCGCCGCCGGAGCCGCCGCCGCTGTCGCCATTGGCCACCGTCAGGTTGTTGAGATCCAACCGTGCTCCGCTATTCACGTAGAACACCCGCACGCTGTTGTTGCCGCTTATAGTGATCTGGTTCTGTTGCCCATTTATGGTCAGGCCATCGTCGTCGGTGACCACCGGCAGCGTGGAGCCCAGCGTGATGGTGTGCGCTCCAGCTCCGAGGTCGAAGGTTATGGTGTCTGCCCCCGGGCTCGCGTTGGCGGCGTATATCGCCTCGCGCAGGGTGCATCCGTTTGCGTCCCCGTTGCAGGCGCCATCGTTGGTGTCGGCTGTGCTGTTCACGGTCAGGGGGAACTTCAGCTCGAAGGCCCCGATGTCGCACCCGCTGCCTTGCGGACGAGAAACGCCGCGCTGGTCTTCCGCGAAGGTGGTGCCGCAGCCGTTGGTCCCTTTCGGGATAGCGTCTATCGCGGGGCCGCCGGAGAGCAAGGTGTGGGTCTGGGTGGGACCTCCGTTGTCTGCGAGGGGACCGAGTCTGGGATCGTCCACGCCGCTCTTATCTCCGGTCTGGTTGAAGGCTCCGGTGGCGTTGCCGTCGCCGATGAGGTTGTAGCCTCTCGAGTCGACGGAGTCTCCGCTGCCTTCCGTGATGTCCACGTCGGTGCCCTGGTTAGCGGAGATGATGGTGGAGAGCATCTCCGTGTGGGTTGCGCTGTCCCCGAAGCTCGCCAGGCCGCTTCCACTTCCGCTTCGGGCCCTGTTGTTGGTTATGGTGGAGTATTCCATGACGGCGAGGCCGCCGAGATTGTAGACGCCGCCGCCGAGCCCCTCCGTCGAATTACCGCTGAGGGTCGAGTTCGTAACCGTCACCGTACCGCCCCTGGTGGTAATCCCACCGCCGTAACTGCTCGCCGAATTGTCGCTGAGGGTCGAGTTGGCGATAGTCACCGTGCCAGCGCCACCGTTGAAAATGCCGCCGCCGGAGTAGCTCGATTGGTTGTTGCTGAGGGTCGAGTCCGTGAGCGTCACCGGACCGCCAGTATTGTATATTCCGCCGCCGAAGGCTGCAGAGTTGGAGCTTATGGTGGAGTCGTTGATCTTCAGGTTGCCGCCGGCGTTGAAGATGCCGCCACCTCTGTTGTCTGGAAACTCGCTGGTGGAGCTACCGCCCGAGATGGTGATCCCGGAGATGGAGACCACGCTGCCCTCCCCAACCGTGAAGATGCGAAAGGCACCAGCAGTGCTATCACGCTTGACGGTGAGCTGATCGGTCCCCGGTCCCTCTATCCGCACGTTGCCGGAAAGTGTAGGCAACGCGCTCGTAAGGTTCACCGCGCCGGTGACGCTCAAGACGATGCGGTCGGGATCGGTGCTCGAGCCCGGCGCACACTCCCGGGTGGCATCCCCAGAACTCCTATCCGTGTTGGCAGAGGTAATGGCCTCCCTGAGCGTGCAGTCTCCGTCCTCCGGATTGATCTCGTCTTTGACGCTGTCGACGGTGATAGTGTTGGTGGTGCCTTCCTGAGCCCGGGCGGGACTCGCCACCCCGGCAATCACGGTGAGCGTCATCGCCAGCAGTGCCAGGGCTACCAGTGTCTTGTTGAGCACGCCGGAACGTTTCTCAGCTCCTACCAGGTTCTCGTACATGCACATCCCTCTCTCCTACGATCAGCGTTGTTGGAGCCAGTCGGCTCCGCCTGACTGTCTTTGCCTGCTTGCATGGTCTCTTGATCCCGAAGATCAGCGCAGCCTATGTACAGCAATTGTCCAGTAGCGCGGTATGAACCGGCTAACAGGATCTCGCGCTTTTGGAACAGAATCCCGCGCATTTTGAGGAACGGAGGATGCTAGCGCGTGCTCTCCCGGCGCAGGGTACTGGGGGGCACGCCGAGCAGGCGCCTGACATGGTGGGCGAGGTGGCTAGAGTTCGAGAAACCAACGGCCTGGGCGACCTCCGTGACGGTGAGGTTGGTCTCCGTGAGCAGGCTCCTGGCCCGCTCTACGCGCCGTTGGATAACGTACTGGTGTGGCGTGAGCCCGATGGCCGCCCTGAACGAGCGGCCGAAGTGGTCGGGGCTCATGTGCGCCACCCCGGCTATCTCCTGAAGCGTCAGTTTTGTCTGGAGGTTGTCGTTCATGTAATCGGTGGCCTGTTGGAGCGCGTGCCTCGAGAAGCCGCCTTCGCTCCCGACCTTGCGCCTTGGGCCACGTCCTAGCGACGAGTGGTTACGCAGGAGGTGCAGCGCCAGCAAGGTCGCCAGCGACTCGGCGTAGAGCTCGCCGCCGAGGCCCCGCGTCTCCATCTCCGAGAGCAACGCGAGCCCGATGCGCTCTATCTGCGGCTCGGGTGCGCTGAAGAGCGGGACAACCTCCAGGCCTCCTGGTTCGACCCCGGTCTCGTTAGCCACCCGACGGATGAAGCCGTCTTCGAGGAGCATGCTCATGTCCTCGGAGGCGGCGTCCGTGCGCCAGTAGCCCGGCAGTCCCGTCGGGGTGATGGCGGCGTCGTTCGTGCCTACGAGCCCCCCGCGCCTCCTTCCGTCCTGCTGCTGCACCAGCCGGTGCGGGGCGCTCAAATGCAGGTTCACAACGGGTCCCTTGAAAGGCAGCGTCTCGATCTCGCCAGGGGCGAACTGATGGTGCGCCACCTCTATGGTCCCGAAGACCTCCAGCGTCCTGGACCGTAGCTTCGGTACCCCGGGTATTCCCACGCCCAGGCCGGCACGCGCGTCGTCCGCCGCTTCCTCATTATGGTCCGATGAACGACCCGCGTCTGCCAATCACTCGACCTTTGTGTAGGTCTTGCTAGCGCCTCTATTCGACGAGATGGAAGGAACGCCCCTGGCCTCCGCGCAAACTCGCCGGGCGATGGCACGAGCAGGTCCACGATACCGGAGTACAGCGAGACCTCTGGAACGCATCACTCCACACCTTCGCGTGGGCTGCCTCCTCTACATCGCTCCCATAATGCTAGCAGCATATGCGCGGCGCATGGGCGGTGCATCCCCCAAATGAAGTATCTTTGGGGACCGCCCTGCGTGCGGTTCGAGCACTGCCCGAAGCATGGCAAGCTCGCCGCGATGGATCCCCGCTTTTGCGGGGATGACGTGTAAGGGAGCCGGTGATCCTAATGGACCGGGCGTGTCTTCGTCAGAACCGTGCTAGCTATGCATATGGCACCCGGGGCCTACAGACGGAACGGGCCTGGTATGGCCCCCAGCTTGGGCATCACCACGCGGGCGATGGTGGCGAAGGGGGAGGGCTTGCGTGCCTGCGCGACGCCCACATCGGCACGGATGCTCAGGAGGATGAAAGCGTCTTCGAGGCTCAGGCCCCACTCGCCGGCCAGGAGGTAGGACGCCTTGCGGCAGGCCTTGCGCATGGCGTCCGGGCAATCCGTGGCCGTGCCGTGGGAGATCCAGGCGCCCTCAGTCTCGCGCACGGGCCAGTACCCCTGCTTGCCCTTCAGCAGGTCGAATCAGACCGTTACCTCGCCCGCGAACTCCACGCTCGTGCCGCAGATCTCGCCATCGTTCATGCTCGCGTGCCTGTCCCCGACACCGAACATCCCGCCGGAACAACGCACGGGGAAGTAGATCCTGGTCCCGATCCCGTGCAGGTGGTCGTCGAGGCTACCGCCGTGCTGGCCTGGCATCATTATCGGCGCCGTAAAGGCGAAGGGTTTCAGGGAGAAGCCTACCGTTATATAGGAACTGTAGCGCGATCAGCGGTCGGGCTTCTGCTCCTGCCGAGGCCCGCGACCGCTGACGGCTGCTCGCGAACTGCTTCGACTACCTGGCAGCCCTGAACTCCAAGTGCTTGAGCCTGAACTCGTGTCCCGTAAAGATGAGCGCCTGCTCGATACCCATGCCTGTCTGGCGCAGCCGCTCGTACTCGGACGCGAACGCCATGGTGTTGATGTCGTCTTCTAGCAGGGCCAGGGCCTCCCGGTCTGTCGTTGGTGCCGGTACGGTTTCCGTGCACCTCGTCTTCGGGTTGTACCAGTACATGCGTCCTCCTTCTTCCCACAAGCATGATACTAGCAATCAACCCTCCTCCGAAGGTTAAAGGACGAAAAATTCTCGGTTAACAAAGGGTTAAGGCAAACGAGAGACAGACGGCCCGTCCGGTAAAGTCCGCGGCATCCGGTCCTCGCAACCGTGGCGCGGGAGATCTCTGGCGGCTTCGCCGCAATGATCACGCCGGGTAGCCTCCGGGGAATACCGTTCTGGACCCTAGCCGCCCCGGAGCCAACGCCGGCACCATCCTGGCGTCCGCTTTCGCGTGACGGGGTGTCACGGCGGGGGCCCGCGCGGTGTCTTCTTGGTACAGGTACCCCCTGATCGAGGAGGCGATGGTGAATCTCGCGTTGTGGATCGTTGCCGGACTGCTAGCCGCTGTCTTCCTGTTGGCCGGCTCCACCAAATTGTTCTTTGCCCGGGAGAGGCTAGCCAGGGCCCCCGGTGGGGGATGGGCCCTGGACTTCAGCGCCGGCTTCGTCAAGGCCCTCGGGACGGTCGAGGTCCTGGGAGCCGTTGGCCTGCTCCTGCCCGCCCTGCTCGATATCGCGCCGGTACTTGTGCCCCTGGCCGCCCTCGGGCTGGGCCTCATCATGATCGGCGCGGCTACCGTGGAGTTCCGCCGCAAGGAGTTCGGGCACGTGCTGGTGAACCTGACATACCTAGCCCTGATCGCCTTCTTGGCGTGGGGCCGGTTCTTTGGGCCCTCCTCCTTCATCGGCTGACCGCACGCAAAGCGATTCGGACCATCCGCGAAACCCCTAGATTGCCTCTTCCGGAGGTTCGACGCGCGCGCCTGCGAGGTCCACGTCGAGGACCCATGCTTTCGTTTCCACGGCTTGTTTTTCAAACGCCGTCTGCATGGCCGAACCTATCTTTGCGGCCCTGTTCTCGGGCGCGAAGGCGAGAACGGTTGGACCCGAGCCGGAGAGGCACGCGCCGTGGGCGCCTTCTGCCAGGGCGGCCTCGATCACCTCTTCCAGGCCGGGGATAAGGTGGGCGCGGTAGGGTTGGTGGAGCCGGTCCTGCATGGCCACGCGCAGGAGACCGTATTCGCCGGTGGCGAGGGCGCCGAGAAGCAGGCCGGAGCGGCCGACGTTGAAGACCGCGTCGCGGTGGGAGACGGACTCGGGCAGGGCGCTGCGGGCCGCCGTGGTCGAGACGGCGAAGTCGGGGACTGCGACGACCACCTTCAGGTCTTTCGGGTCAAGGCGGACGGCGCTGACGCCGGCGGGGGTGAGGGTTCCGATCACGAGCCCGCCGAGGAGGGCTGGGGCGGCGTTATCGGGGTGGCCGTCCAGCTCGCAGACTATGTTGAGCAGGTCGGGGGGGGCGATCTGACCCCCGAACAGCTCGTTTGCCGCGACGGCCCCGCCAACGAGCGCGGCCGCGCTTCCGCCGAGCCCCCTGGTAGGGGGGATGTGGTTCTCCTGCACGAGCCTGAAGTGGGCGTCGGACTCGCCGACGATCTCGGCCACGAACCGCGCCGCCCTGTAGGCCGGGTGCGCCGGCCCGCGCGGTATGAGGCTGGCGCCCGTGCCCCTTATCTCTATCTCGGGGGAAGGGGATCTCTCCAACCCGACCCGCATGCTCAGGGAGAGCGCGAGCCCCACCGCGTCGTAGGCGGGTCCGAGGTTCGCGGACGTGGCCGGGACGCGGACGGAGATCACCGCCCTTACCTCTCCATGACGCTTGTTACGGCCTCGAACGTGGCGGGGACGGGATCGGGGAGCCGCACGCGGCCCAGCACGATGTCAGGGTCCTTGAGCCCGTGGCCGGTCAGGACGCTCACGACCGTGCCATCGGGGGCCCTGCCCTCGCCGGCCAGCTTGAGGAGCCCGGCCACGCCCGCCGCCGAGGCCGGTTCGCAGAAGACCCCCTCTTCCCGGGCAAGAAGGTCCTGGGCGTCCAGGATCTCCGCGTCCGTGACGCTCTCGATGGCGCCGCCGGAGTCGCGCGCCGCGGCGAGGGCGCCCTCCTTGCTGGCCGGCGACCCTATCCTGATGGCGCTCGCAACCGTCTCGGGGTTCTCGAAGTCGTGGCCGGCCACAAGCGGCGAGGCGCCCTCGGCCTGGAACCCGAGCATGCGTGGGACCGATTCGGTGTGCCCGGCCTCCCGCCACTCGCGGAAACCCTTCCAGTAGCTGGTGATGTTCCCCGCGTTGCCCACAGGCAGGGCAAGCGCATCGGGGGAACCGCCGAGAGCCTCGGCTACCTCGAAGGCCGCCGTCTTCTGGCCCTCGATCCGGTCCGGGTTGACCGAGTTGACCAGCGTCACGTCGCCGAGCTCCTCGGCGATCCTCTGCGAGAGCCGCAGGGCCGCGTCGAAGTTGCCGTCGATCTGGACTATTCTGGCCCCGTGTGCGAGGACCTGAACGGCCTTCCCGAGCGCGATCTTGCCTGCCGGCACGACCACGAAGCACTCCACACCGGCCCTTGCGGCGTAGGCCGCAGCCGAGGCCGCCGTGTTGCCCGTCGAGGCGCAAACACAGGCCCGACTCCCCTCGGCGACGGCCCGGCTCATGGCCACCGTCATGCCTCGGTCCTTGAATGAGGCCGTCGGGTTCATCCCCTCGAACTTCAAGAACAGCCGCGCCCCCACGCGCTCCGAGATAGTAGTAGCCTCGACAAGCGGCGTCCCACCCTCCCCGATGCTGGCGATGGCCCCATCGGGTATCTCGGGCAACCACCCCCGATACCTCCCGATAACACCCTGCCGCACAACCCGCGCCCCGACGCCCAATACGAACCTCATCTCTCCGTAACCCGTGCCGGCCCCTGCTTCCAGGCCGAAAGAACAAACCTATCACGCAAAAGCGCAGCCTTTCAACAACAGGACGATTCTAGTAGGCTGTAAAGAGCTATCAGCCTTCAGCGATCAGCGGTCAGCCAGAGATCAACAAGCTGAAAGCTGACGGCTGAAAGCTGACAGCTATGCACCTAGGAGCGCTTTGCACAGAGAGAAACCCACGATCCTCGTAACCGGCGGGGCCGGGTTCATCGGGGGGAATTTCGTCCTGGAGTCGGTGGCCTCGGGTGGGTTCGAGATCGTGAACCTGGATGCTCTGACCTACGCGGGTAACCCCCAGACGCTCGCGTCTGTTGCCGATAGCCCGGACCACGTCTTCGTGCGGGGTAGGATCGGGGACCGGGAGCTGGTTGACCGTCTGCTCGTGGAGTACCGGCCGACGGCGATCGTGAACTTCGCCGCGGAGACGCACGTGGACCGTTCCATCGACGGGCCAGGAGCGTTCATACAAACGAACGTGGTCGAGACGCACGAGTTGTTGGAGGCCGCGCTGGCTTACTGTGGCACGCTGGAGGGAGAGGAGCACGCCGCGTTCCGCTTCCTTCACGTCTCCACGGACGAGGTGTACGGAACGCTCGGGCCGACGGGCTACTTCACCGAGGAGAGCCCCTTCCGGCCGAACTCGCCCTACGCGGCCTCCAAGGCGGCCTCAGACCATCTGGTCCGGGCCTACCATCATACTTATGGCCTGCCCACCCTGACCACCAACTGCTCCAACAACTACGGGCCCTACCATTTCCCGGAGAAGCTGATCCCGCTCATGATCATGACCGCCCTGCGCGGCGGGTCCCTGCCGGTCTACGGCGACGGGCAGCAGATCAGGGACTGGCTCTTCGTGGAGGACCACTGCAAGGCTATCCGCACGGTGCTCGAGCGTTGCGTGCCAGGCGAGACGTACAACGTGGGCGGGCACAACGAGCGGACGAACCTGGAGGTCGTCAGGACCGTCTGCGCCCTGCTCGACGAGCTGGCCCCCGACTCGCCGCACGCGCCGCACGAGTCGCTCATCACCTTCGTAACCGACAGGCCGGGCCACGACAGACGCTACGCCATAGACGCCGGCAAGATAGAGAGGGACCTTGGCTGGGTCCCGAGAGAGACGCTGGAGAGTGGCCTTAGAAAGACGGTCGAGTGGTATCTGGAGAACGGGGAGTGGTGCGCGGCCGTTCTCTCGCGGGGCTACGGTGGGGAGCGGCTGGGCATCCGTGGGGGGACGGCGTGAAGGGCATCGTGCTCGCCGGGGGGTCTGGGACACGCCTCTACCCGCTCACCAGGGCGGTCAGCAAGCAGTTGCTGCCCGTCTACGACAAGCCCATGATCTACTACCCCCTGACCACGCTCATGCTAGCCGGCATCAGGGAGATACTCGTGATCTCGACCCCCGACGACCTGCCGCGCTTCGAGCAACTGCTTGGCGACGGGTCCGGGTGGGGCGTGAGCTTCGAGTACGCCGTGCAGCCCGAGCCGGAGGGGCTTGCCCAGGCCTTCGTTATCGGGAGGGATTTCGTTGGCTCCGACGACGTCTCGCTCGTGCTCGGTGACAACATCTTCTTCGGGCAGGGCTTCTCCGGGCTCCTCGAACGGTCGGCCGCCAGGGGCGAGGGTGCCACAGTCTTCGGGTACTACGTCCGTGATCCCCAGCGCTACGGGGTGGTCGAGTTCGACGGCGATGGCACGGTGCTCAGCATCGAGGAAAAACCGGAGCGGCCCCGGTCGCACTACGCCGTGACGGGGCTCTACTTCTACGACAACAGGGTGCTCGACGTGGCCGCAGGCCTCCGGCCATCGCCGCGGGGGGAGCTGGAGATAACGGACGTCAACGTGGACTATCTGGAGCGCGGGGAGTTGCAGGTCGAGCTCATGGGACGGGGGATGGCCTGGCTCGACGCCGGCACGCACGAGTCTTTGCACCAGTCGGCCAACTTCATCGAGACCATCGAGCAGCGGCAGGGCCTCAAGGTGGGCTGCCCCGAGGAGATCTCCTACCGCAGGGGCTACATCGACGCCGAACAGCTCGAGCGCCTCGCCCACCCTATGAGGAAGAACGACTACGGCCGTTACCTCCTCGAGCTGCTCGGCAGCGAGGATTTCGTGAGGTGAACGTTATCGAGACGGGGCTTCCAGGGGTCCTGATCGTCGAGCCCGACGTGTTCGGCGACGCCCGCGGTTTCTTTATGGAGAGCTGGAACGGGGCCCGCTACGAAGAGCACGGCATCCCCAACACCTTCGTGCAGGATAACCTCTCTTTCTCAGCCCACGGCGTGCTGCGCGGGCTACACTTCCAGAACCCCCGCGCCCAGGGCAAGCTCGTCTCGGTGCTCGAGGGCGAGGTCTTCGACGTGGCCGTGGACATCAGGGTCGGCTCTCCCACTTTCGGCCGGTGGACCGGCGTTACCCTCTCGGCCGAGAACAGGCGCCAGTTCTGGGTGCCCCCCGACTTCGCACACGGCTTCGTCGTGACCGGCGAGAGCGCCCTCTTCTCCTACAAATGCACCGAATACTACGCCCCCGAGCATGACGGGTCCATCCTGTGGAACGACCCGCAGATAGGGATAGAGTGGCCCTTGCAGAACCCCTCCCTCTCTGGCAAGGACGGCGCCGCCCCCACGCTAGACGACATGCCGGACGGCAGGCTGCCGCGCTACGAGAAATCATGAGCACGGGCGGGTCTGCCGGTACCTTCGACCTGCTAGAGGGCCAGCGCTTCGTGCGCCTGACCACGTTCCGCAGGAGCGGTGAGGGCGTTCCGACCACGGTCTGGTTCGCGCTCGTGGATGGTAGGGCCTACGTGTTCACGGCCGCGAACTCGGGCAAAGCCAAACGCATCCGCAACCACCCCCGCGTGACCCTGACCCCGAGCAACTTCAGGGGCAAGCCCAGGATGGCAATCAGCATCGAGGCGGAGGCGCGCATCATGGAAAAAGGCGAGGAGGAGATGCCCGACCGGGCCATAGACCGGAAGTACGGCTGGCAATACAGGCTCTTCAATCGTATCCTCCAGCTACCCAGAAACCCCCCGGAACACGTGTTCCTGGAGTTGCGCGCCGTCGAAAGCTCGTAAAAGGCTAGTCTCGTAGCCCCGGGATCCCGGCGGTTCGGGGATCTAATTCCGTGGGGGGACGGCGAGAAGGAGCAAGAGGTGAGGCATCGCGAGGGCTCTTCGTGGAGGGAGAGTATCGGCCCGCAGGTCAGGGTGCGCACACGATTGCGCTCCGGCTTGCTCAACCTGCGGGGTGGTTGGCTGCAGATTCTCCAGACCGCCCTGGCGGCCTGCGCGGCGTGGTTTCTCGCGGTGCTCATCCTCGACGTTGACAGGCCTACCTTTGCCCCCATAGCGGCTGTGATCTGCCTCGGCCTCGCGGTGGAAGAGCGGGCCCGCCGGGCGATCGAGCTCACCTTCGGGGTGGCGTTCGGCGTCGCCCTCGCCGATATCCTGGTCTCGGTCGTCGGGGTAGGGGCCCTGCAGGCCGGCCTCGTCGTGGTCCTGGCCATGGCCGTGGCCGTGTTCCTCGGACGCGAAGAGATCGGCGTCAAGGAGGCCGCCATCTCGGCGATGATCATCCTCATAACCTTCCACGCCCCGGACACTGGCATCCCGCTCGAGCGCTTTCTGGAGGCCCTGATCGGGGGTGCTACAGCCCTCATGATCAACGCCTTGTTGCCGGTCGACCCGGAGCGCCTGGTGGAGGAGGCGGCCCACCCGCTCTTCGACCAGTCGGTGGCCGTGTTGGAGGAGGTGGCGGCAGCCCTGGACAGCGGCGACGCCGAGCGAGCCCAGAACGCCTACCTGAGGGCCCGCGAGATCGACGCCAGGGTGAGCGGGCTGAAGGAGGCCGTCGCGGCGGGCAGGGAGACCGCCCGCCTCGCCCCGCCCCGACGCAAGAGCCTGGGCCACCTAGAGCTCTACGCCGGGGCCGCCGACCAGATCGACCTGACGGTCCGCGACGTGCGTGCCCTCGCCCGGGCCGCCCTCAGCGTGGTGCAGCCGAACGAAGGCTCCCCAGAACCGCTCTCGGAGGCGGTACGCGGCCTGGCAACGGCA
>DASUPX010000145.1:0-12409 GCA_036280905.1 Rubrobacter sp.
GGGAGGGTCATGCCGAAGTCCAGGTCGTTGACGAGGATCTGCAGCACGGTCGTGATGATGGTGGAGCCTCCAGGCGAACCGAGGGCGACGACGGGCTCCCCGTCTTGCGTGACTATGGTGGGGCTCATGCTGCTCCTCGGACGCTTACCGCCGGCGGGTGAGTTGGGGAGCCCGGGGACCGGCTCGAAGTCCGTCAGCTCGTTGTTGAGGAGGAAGCCGTGTTTGGGGACGGTTATGGCGCTGCCGCCCGTCTGCTCGATGGTGAAGGTGTAGGAGACCACGTTGCCCCACCTGTCGGAGACGGTGAGGTGCGTCGTGGAGGGACCTTCGACGGCGGTGGAGGCCTTCATGCTGACGCTACCCGACCCGTCGTCGTAGGGATAGGGGTTCCCGGCGGCGACCGGGCTCTGGGCGGCCCGGTCCGTTATGAGCGACCGGCGCTCTGCGGCGAACCCGTCGGAGAGCAGGCCCCTCAGGGGCACGTACACGTAGTCGGGGTCCCCGAGATAGGCGCCCCTGTCGGCGAAGGAGTAGCGGGAGGATTCCAGGTAGTAGTGGAGTGCATCATCGCGGGAGAGGCTGTCCATCGGGTAGCCTTCCAGGATGTTGAGCGCCTCGCCGACCGTGGAGCCTCCTGAGGAGGGTGGTCCCATCCCGTAGACCTCGAGGCCCCGGTAGGAGGAGACCGTCGGGGCGCGCTCCCTGGAGCGGTAGTCAGCCAGGTCGGTGGTCGTCATCAGGCCTGGTCGCGCGTTGCGCGTGGAGCCAGCTACCAGGGGTGGATCCTGCACCGTGTCGACGATCGTCCTTGCGCTGCGCCCCGAGTAGAAGGCGTCGGCCCCGCCGTCGGAGATGCGGCTGTAGGTCGCAGCGAGGTCGGGGTTGCGGAACGTCGAGCCCACGGCTGGTGCGTTCCCGTTTACCAGGAACGTGTTGCGGGTCGAGGTGAAGTCCCTGAAGCGGGCCAGGTTGTCCAGCGTCTGCTGACGATAGGTCTGATCCACGACGAAGCCGCCCGCCGCGAGCCGGATGGAGGGCTGCAAGAGCTCGGAGAGGGACCTGGTGCCGAACTTGCCAAGCGCCTGCTCCCAGCCCCTTACCGTGCCTGGCACCCCGACCCCGAGACCGCTCGTCACGCGCTGGTCGAAGGGAATAGGCTCCCCGGTCGCCGGGTCGATGAAGCTGTCGGGTCGGAATGCCGCGGGCGCGGTCTCGCGGCTGTCTATGGTAGAGACGCTCCCGTCGCTGGCGCGGTAGACGACCATGAACCCACCACCGCCGATACCGCAGGAGTAAGGCTCTGTGACGCCGAGCGCCGCCGCCGTCGCGACGGTGGCGTCAACCGCGTTGCCCCCGTTCTCAAGGACCCGCATGCCAACCCGCGAGGCGTCTAGATCCACCGTGGCCACGGCCCCGCCCGTCCCCGTCGCGGTCGGTTGCTTGGTCGCCGGCGTGGGGGGCGCGCTCGAGGCGGGCGGCGCGATGCCCAGAACAGCCAGCACGAGGATGAGCAGCACGGCCAGGCGCGCCGCAAGGCGATAGCCAGAACCGTACGCCAACCAGAAACGTGGGATTCCTTGCATGTCGTTCTACTCCTTCACCCGACCGTCATCACCCGCAACCAACGATAGCTTCTCTTCCCCCGAAGGTGCTCGTAACGAGATCATAAGGAGATCAGGGACCACATGCAACCGTAGTTCTGATCGGTTCCTTTAGACGAAAGGCGAAACGACAAGAATTGCATTATATTGTAACGGCCCGATCGCTCCCCAGAGGCTGGCTCCGAGACCTTCTGGAGTTTCAGGGCGGTCTACATGTCGTGTTCTCGGAAACGCGGACCTGGGGGTAGCGCCAGATTTTGCGCGGTAGCGCCATACCGTGGAACTGAATAGAAGGGACAGGATGTTCTTCGAATGGGGTATGCATCAGAGGCCGTTTGTGTGGCTCGTCGTAACCGTGTTGGCGGCTTTGCTGGTGAGTAGCTGTGGCGGAGGTGGGGGCCAGAAAGACGATGCCTCTGCGGATACGACCACTGCCGGAGGCGGCGGGCAAGCACCCAGGGCCGATCTCGACGCGGCGCTCGAGAAGTCTTTCCGACAGAGCTCGGCGCCCGGCATGGTAGCCGCTGTGCAGACGCCCGAGTACACGTGGATACGCGCCGTGGGGATGGCGGATCGCGCCTCCGAGAAACCGATGACGCCCGAGATGTACCACCGAATAGGCAGCGTCACAAAGACCTTCACCGCCACCCTGCTCCTTCAGGCTGCGGGAGACGGGCTACTCTCGCTCCACGACACCATCGACCAGTACGTCAAGGGCGTCCCGAACGGGGATGAGATCACGCTCAGGCAGCTGGCGACCATGACCAGCGGGGTCGCAACCTACTCGGAGACCAGAGTATTTCCCGGGGATCCGGGGGCCGACGTACACAAGGTGTGGAAACCCGAAGAGCTGGTGAAGATCGGCATCGAAGATTCCCCTCTCTTCGATCCAGGCACCGAGTTCAACTACTCCAACACCAACTACGTGCTGCTCGGTCTCGTCCTGGAACAGGTGACCGGCGAGAGCATGGGAGAGCTGACCCGCAAACAGATCATCGAGCCGCTCGACCTCAAGGACACCTCATTCCCCACCATCGAAGCTACCTCCCTGCCCGATCCGCACGCCCAGGGTTACACCCTCCAGGGCCAATCCTCCGGCGAGAAGCCCCGAAACGCCACCGATTGGACCGCCTCCTGGACGTGGACCGCCGGCATAATGATCTCGACGGTAGATGACCTTCTGGTCTACGGGCGGGCGCTTGGTACCGGCAAGGGTCTTCTCTCACCGACACAGCAGCAAGAGCGAATCGACTCGCTCGCGAGCGACGTGCCGCCGTTCGACCAACCGCCGCTCGAAGGCGATTTTGGTTACGGCCTGGGGCTCATGAAGGAGCATGGGTGGATCGGACACAGCGGGGTGATAGCAGGTTACAACACCGCTCTCTACTACAACCAGGAGCTCGACGCCGTGCTGGTGGTGGAAACCAGCAGCGACATCTTCTCCGGGGATTGCCCCGAGGAGAGGCCGACCATGAAGGGCGGGCCGAAGGGCACCCCCTGCGATCTCCCGGCAAGCCGGACCTTCAAAGCGCTTGCCAGGGCTCTGGGCGAACCCGCGCCGGCCGCAGCCCAGTAGTACTGGAGGCGTCGCCCTTCATGGTCAGCCACCGAAGGAAGGCGACCAGCCTGTAAAGGGCCAGGCTGTCTCGCGGAACTATCCCTCTGGCTTCAAGGAAGGTCTGCGAACTCGTAACCGTACTTCGCGGCGAACGCGTCACGTTTTGCGAGCACCTCGGGGTCTTCCGGCACTGCTTGCAGGGGGATACGTCCCTCTGCCGCCTCTTCGAAGAAGCTATCCATTCCGGAGGGAGAGAAGACAAGCAACACCCTGGTCGGCTCCGTTCCCGGGTTCGATGGCTGGTGGACGACGCCGCGCGGTATCACGACAAACGAGCCCGCTGGGGCCGTGATCTTACGAGCACCAACCCGCACCGTGAGCTCCCCTTCGAGGACGTAGAAGGTTTCCTCGTGATTGCGGTGGAGGTGGGGCAAGGGACCGGGGGATCCTGCCGGGATGACGTTATCGTGAACGGAGAACGAGCCGCCCGTGTCCCCGTCGCGCACCTTGACCACCATGCGGCCGCCGATCGGGTTGGGTAGGGCCTTGCCTTCGTCCGGTCCGACGAAGCGACCCTCGCTTTCGACCTTCACGGCGCTGTACCTTCCGATGCGAGTTCGAGTACGATCTCGTCGTCCTCCTCGCCCGTGACCCTGAACCCGCATTTTTCGAGAACCTTGACTGAAGCGACGTTGTGACGGACCACCCTGGCATGGAGGGGACGCCTCTCTTCGAGGCGCAGGAACTCGGCCAGCGCCCTGGTGGCGACACCCCTGCCCCAGAACCCTCTGCCGATCCAGTAGCCCACCTCCCGCTCGCCAGAGCTCACGAAGCTCACGATGTTACCGGCCACCTCGCCCTCGACGAGGATGGTCTTCTGGACGGCGGACTCGTTCTCCAGAATCCTGCCCCAGTGCGCCATAAACGATTCCCTGTCCCTGGATTGGAAATCGGCCATGCGGGCCGCCTCCGGGTCTAGCTGGTGCTCGAAGAAAAAGGGGAGGTCCGACGCTTCCACATCCCGCAGCAGCACTTCTCCCACTGGAGGTCTTCTGACGCTACTGGCCATGAAGGCATGTTAATGAACCCATCATCCAAGAACAAGTGGGACCCGCGACGTGTTTCAGTGCCCCGAAGGGTAGGCTCGCAGGCCCATTAGCCGAAAGCGAGGCGAAGCCGAGGCGTTGCGGACAAGCGAGGGCGCTAGCCCGAGCATGCCGACGAGCGGAGGCCCGTAGGACCGAAGCGTGCTCTCTACGCTTCGCGCTGTTGGGTGCGGTGTGCTTCTAGCATTTTGGCGGAGAGGTAGAAGCTCAGGCCGAAATAGTAGACGAGGTAGAGGATAGAGAAGGCAAGAATGCGGGGGTCGGGGTCCGGCATCTGCCAGAGGATGGCGGCGTAGCTCGCGAGCCAGAGTGTGGTAAGGGAGAGGGAGATCTTACGGAAAGCAACCGTGCGCGTGGGGTAGACGTACCGGATCGGGACGAAGACCAGGAACGAGCAGGCGACCAGCACCGCGGCGAGCAGGAGCTGTCCCGGTTGGAACACGATGGCGTAGAAGGCAAGCACGTTGAAGTAGCTCGGGAAACCCAGGAAATAGTGGTCTTCGGTCTTGGCGTCGACCCGGCAGAATTGGTAGCTGGAGGCCAGCAGCGGCAGCGCGGCCAGCACGATACCGGCGTTGCCGGCGGGCAGGTAGCCCTCGCTCCAGAGCAGGAACACGGGGACGAAGACATAGGTCATGTAGTCCACGATGTTGTCGAGGAGCGCCCCGTCGAAGAAGGGGAGCGCCTCCCTCACCCGGAAGCGCCTGGCGAGGAGGCCGTCCGTGCTATCGATCAGGAGGCAGAGGAGCATCAGCCAGAGCGCCTTGACCGCCTCGCCCTGGAAGGCTGCCACCAGCATCAGGAGCGCGAGCACGGCACCGCTCGCCGTGTACAGGTGTACGGCAACTGCTTTGGACCTGAACCAGGATGGGGTATCCGAGTCGTTCAAGTCCGCGTCTTCTTCCGCCCAGTCGTTTCGGATCTCCGTCATACCAGATCTTTATGATACCAGCCGGAGCAAGCGGGCTACTGTTTGCCGGGGCCTGCCCCCAGCGTGCGAATCCGGTTGATGGCCGCCGCCAGTTCCTGGGCCCGCGGCAGGCTCATCTGTCCGGGGTGCCCGCCGAAGCCGCCGAGTGAGTCGAGGCCCTGCTCCCCGACCGAGGAGAGCGCTTGCGTGAGGAGCTCGCCCACGTCACGGACCTTACCCGAGGCGACCCACTCCCCCACGATACGCGCCACCGCCTCCGTCTGTCCGGCCTCGGCGAGCTGCTCCAGGTACGAGATATCCACCCGGTCGCGGCCGAGCTCGATGGTATGAAGGCCCTTGCCCCGCGCGGCCTGTCGTTTACCACGCTGGAGGCTTATCGGGGATGGGTCGAGGGTACGCCTGCGGGGCGCGCTTACCTCCCTGGGCGTTAGCGGGGCGCGGGGTGGGAACCTGTCAGTAACCTCGCGGGCGCGGGGTGTTGCCTCCGAGGGTCTGTAGTCTTCTAGCAGGATCACGCGGTCTGCCACGTCCAGGTAGTCGCCGACCCCCCCGACCACCACGACCGTCGAGATGCCAAGGGTACGGTGCAGGGGACGCACCAGGTCGATAAAAGGCGAGATGGGCTCGCTCCTCACCAGCTCGCGCATCCGCTCGTCCCTGATCATGAAGTTCGTCGCGCTGGTGTCCTCGTCCACGAGCAACAGCGACGTGCCCGCCTCGACGGCCTCGGCGATGTTAGCGGCCTGGGAGGTAGACCCCGAGGCGTTCGACGTAGAGAAGGCCTGCGTGCTACGACCGCCGGGGAGGTCCCCGATCATGGCCGAGATGTCCACGCCCGAGACGCTCCTGCCGTCCTCGGCCCGGATCTTGACCGCATCGGCCCGCGCCACGACGAGCTCCCTACCGTCCCCAGGCAGGTGGTCGTAGACGCCCCACGAGATCGCCGACAGCAACGTGCTCTTCCCGTGAAACCCGCCCCCCGCAACGAGCGTGATGCCCTCGGGAACCCCCATCCCCGAGACGGCGCCCCGGTTCGGAAGATCAACCTCGACCCTGTACTCCTCCGGGCTCTCGAAGGGCACGGCTCCATCCCCAAGAGGTCTGTCGCTCGCCCCGCTCTCCCTCGGCAACACGGCCCCGTCGGCCACGAAGGCCACCAGGCCAAGACCGGGCAACAGCCCGCGCAGATGGTTCGCGTCCTCTACCGCCTCGACGTGGAGCCGCGCCTCCTCCCGATCCACACCGCCCCGCGGAGCGGGAAGGAGCCCCCGTCGCACCACCTCGGGCAACTCTTCTAGGAGCACCGTCTCGGCCGCCCGGGCGTCCACGCTCCTACCCCGCGCGGGAAGACCAACGGCCATACGGGCTTCGACCCGGTCGGGCGTGACGACGAGGGAGGTACGGGGCAGCACAACCTGGGAGGTCCTCTGTATCTCCACCCGGCCGCTGCCGCCGGAGCCACGGTTGCCGCGCACGACGCGCCTGATGGCCGTCTCGACCCTTCTGGTCAGGAAGTCCTCGAAGGCGACCCTGCGCACGGATGTCCCGAACAGATCGCGGTCGAACGGGTTATCCCTCGTTCGGATGCGGATCAGGGACGGTGGGGCGAACGGATCCCGCTGCACCCGGTCCACGAAGAGGGTGAAAGAATCGAAGTCGTGGGCGCCGGAGAGGTCCCTGTAAGCCCCGTACCCCTTGCGGTCTATGCGGTCGAGCGTGGAACGGAGTCGTTGCAACGGGCTAATCGAGGCCCAGGTTCGCCTGAACGTGCCGAAGGGTCGGCTGCGCGGCGCTCTCCGCGCGCCTCGCCCCGGACTCGAGCAGGCGGTCCAGCTCGGAGGGGTCGGCCAGAAGCTCGTTGGCGCGGTCCCTGACGGGCGCGAGGCCCTCCACCACGACCTCGGCCAGGTCCTTCTTCAGGTCGCCGTAGCCCTTGCCCTCGTACTCGGCCTCGATGTCTGGGACGGGCTCGCCGGTCATGGCGGAGTAGATGTCGAGCAGGTTGGTTATGGCCGGTTTGTCCTCGGAGGCCGTGATCTCCGTCCCCGAATCCGTCTTGGCGCGCCGGATCTTCTTCCTTATGGCGCCAGGGTCGTCCAGGATGCCGACGTAGCTGGCCGGCCTAGGAGAGCTCTTGCTCATCTTCTCCCCCGGCTCGTCGAGCGCCATCACCCTCGCCCCCGTAGGCGGGATCATGGCCTCCGGAACCACGAAGGTCTCACCGTAGAGGTGGTTGAACCTCCTGGCGAGCGTCCGCATGAGCTCCAGGTGCTGTCTCTGATCGTCACCAACGGGCACGAGGTGCGCGTTGTAGAGCAGCACATCGGCGGCCATGAGCACCGGATAGTCGAAGAGGCCCGCGCTCGCCGACTCGACGCCGCCCTTGGTCGTCTTGTCCTTGAACTGCGTCATGCGCGAGAGCTCGCCGAAACGGGCCACGCTGTTCAGCAGCCAGCACAGCTCCGCGTGCGCGCTGACGTGGCTCTGGCGGAAGATCACGCACTTCTCGGGGTCGAGGCCAGAGGCGAGGTAGATCGCTGCCACCTCCCGGATCTTGTGCCTTAACACCGCCGGATCCTGCGGCACCGTGATGGCGTGCAAATCCACGATGCAGAAAAAGTTCTCGTACTCATCCTGTATGGCAACCCAGTTCTTGAGCGCCCCCACGTAGTTGCCCAAATGGAAGTTTCCGCTCGGTTGAATCCCGCTGAATACCCTCTGTTTCGTCTCCATAACCACATTCTAACGGACGCACCAGGGTCCGCCTATCGCGCCCGGTGCCGGACGCGCTGACGGCTGACCGCTCTAACAGGCCTGATGTATCCTGTGCTCCTGCCTGAGAGGGGAACACGCTGATAGACCAGATAGAGAAGCACGATGCCTGAGCTCGTCCTCGGGCCGCTCTTGCGCTACGCGGGGGAGACGGACGCGACCGTGTGGGTAGAGACGGACGCCGCCTGCGAGGTGGAGGTACTCGGTTGCTCCTCGCCCACGTTCCGCGTCGGAAGCCATCACTACGCCCTTGTCCACGTTACGGGCCTGGAGGATGCTTGCGAGTACGGGGTCGCCCTTGACGGTGAGGAGGTGTGGCCCGAGGCGGACTCCCGCTTCCCGCCGAGCGTGATCCGGCCTCTGAAAAGCGGGGAGGCCCTGAAGCTGGCCCTCGGGTCCTGTCGCATCTCAGCCCCGCACGAGCCACCTTACACCCTGAACCATCGCGAGGACGAGCGGGGCCTCGGGATCGACGCCCTGTACGCCACGGCGATGGACCTGAAGGACAGGCCCCCCGAAGACCTACCGCACCTCCTCGTGATGCTGGGGGACCAGATCTACGCCCACAAACCCCCTTTCGACACCTTGCGATTCATCGAGGGCCGGCGCGACACCGCGGAGCCCCCTGGCGAGGTCGTGGCTGACTTCGAGGAGTACGCCAGGATCTACCGCGATGCCTGGTCGGATCCGGCGATACGCTGGCTGCTCTCCACCGTGCCGTCGGCCATGATCTTCGACGACCACGAGGTCGGCGACGACTGGAACATCTCGCAGGCCTGGGTGGAGGAGATGCGCCAGCACCCCACCTGGAACGATCAGATCGTCGGCGGATACGCCTCTTACTGGGTCTACCAGCATCTGGGCAACCTCCCCCCCGAAGAACTACAGAGAGACGACCTCTACAGCAGAGCAAGAACCGCCGAAGATGCCTGGACGCTCCTGCACGAGTTCGCCTACAAAGCCCACCGCGGCCCCGACGGTGCGAGGTGGAGCTATCATCGCGACCTCGGCAACACGCGCCTAATTATGATCGACTCCCGCGGCGGCAGGGTACTGCAGGAGGACCGCCGCTCCATGGTGGACGCCGAAGAGTGGGCCTGGATCGAAGACATGGCCACCGGCGGCTTCGACCACCTCATGATCGGCACCTCGCTTCCTATCCTCCTCGGCCCTGGCATGCACCACTTCCAGAGCTGGGACGAAAAGTTATGCTCCGGTGCCTGGGGCAGACGCGCCGCGCGCTGGGCCGAAGGGTTCCGCCGCTCCCAGGACCTCGATCACTGGGCCTCCTTCCACGACTCCTTCGCCGCGATGGTCGACCTGATAGACGAGGTGGCCGGTGGAAAGAGAGGGCGCCCACCCTCCACCGTCCTGATCCTCTCCGGCGACGTCCACCACGGATACCTGGCCGAAGCTTCGCTCGGTAACGGCACGGAGAGCCAGATCTACCAGGCGGTCTGCTCCCCCCTGCGTAACGCCCTCCCGAAACAGAAATCGTTCCTGCAGGCCAACGCCTGGACAGGCCTCGCGTCCCTCGCGGGGCGTGTCCTGACCCGTCTGGCCCGCGTGCCAGCAGAACCGATCTCCTGGAGCATGACCCACGACGCCGCCTTCTTCGAAAACCAGATCGCCACCCTCGAACTCGACGAGAGGAGCGCCACCATCACGTTCGAAGGAGCCGTCCTTGGTGCCGCAAAGGAACCGTCCCTGGAGAGACTCTACCGATACCGTCTGGCGTAAATCGCTCTGCTTCGCGTGCCGTGCCGCCAACTCCAAGCCGTTGGCTTTTTGATCCTATCCGAAAACTTCGGTCCACAATCCCCGCGCAAGTAGAGAAGTGTGATTCGGCGGAACTCTGTTCGTAGCCAGGTTCTCCCTCACGCGGCGTCTCCCCGAAACCTGTGCACGCTCTCGCATCGTTCTACCTGAGCACGACATATTGTGGCAGCCTCTGGTGTGGTGGGAGGCGGGTAGCATGCCCTCGAGAGCACTCGGCACCGGTCTATACAGGACCCTGATTCGAAATGCGGAGATTTCACCTTCCCCAAAGTCGGGTTAATAGAGCGCTGCTTCGTCTTATCGTGGGGCGCTTCGGAACCGGCGCGAGCTCATTCGGGCCGGTGTGAGCCAACAAGCAACGAGCTACAGGTTCACTCTTTCCGACGCTAGCGCTGACGCGGCTCGGATGCCACCACGGTACGCTACATCATTCACAGGCAGACCAGGTAAAGCAAGGTTGGCAGGTGGCGCCCGCGGCGCAGGTGCCGTCGTTAACGGTATCTTGCGACCATCCGCCGCCGGCCACCGCCTCCAGCTCCCGGTCGGAGAGCTCGGCGCCTTCTCCGGGCGGAGAGGCGCTGGGAAGGACCAGGTAGATGGTGTCCTGCGTCTCCTCCACCGCCTCCACCCTGACCCCCTCGGGCAGCCTCGTCCCCAGCTCTCGCTCTATGATCGCCCTGGGGTCGGTGAGCAGTTGTTGCCTGAAGACGTCATCCTCCAGGCTCCTCTGTATGAGCCTCCGCTCCGTCTCCTGACGGCCCGACCCTTCGCTCATGGGTGCTTTCCCTTTCGTTCTCGTCCCATCCTGCCCTGGTGCTCGGCTGGTCCCGGTTCTGCGACGCTGACATGGTAGCAAGCGCGAGGTTGTAGGTACCTCTACCAGGTAGTTACCCTTGGAACGCCGCAAAGCCGAAGTTAGGGGACTACGCCACTGCAATGCACCCCCGGGAGAACGGGAACCGAAGACTATCTCATCGCGCTCCGTCGAGTCGTGCTTTACTGAAGGACACCATGAGCCCCAAGTCTCCCCTGAAGGTCATGCTGGTCGAAGACCACGCCGCCTTCCGCCAGGCCCTCGTCTTCGTGCTGAAGAGCGAGCAGGGGCTAGAGGTGGTTGCCCAGGCCGGCTCCTTGGCCGAGGCCAGAAAGGCGCTCGGCGATGAGGGAGGTCTCGGGGGGCGCCTGGACGTGGCGCTCATAGACCTTCTCCTGCCCGACGGGGAGGGCACCGAGCTGGTAGGCGAGCTGCGCCGAGCCAACCCCTCGATCAAGGTGATCGTGCTGAGCGCGGACCTGTGGCCCTGGCGCATCCGCGAGCTTTCGAGGGCTGGGGTCGACGCCGTTCTGGACAAGGTGCAGTCCCCCAGGCAGATCGCCCGAGAGGTAAGGCGCGAGGGGGGAGGGGGGTGAAGCCCTCCTTGTGGGGCACGAGGAGGAGCAGGATGGTGCCGCATACCCCGGCTTCCTCGAAGCCGCCACACGCCAACTTCGGAGAATTTACCTTCTAGAGACTGTTTTGCAAACGATGATCGGCGTGCTTGTGAGCCGCTGGGAGGCTACGATCAGGGCGTACGACTCCCGAGTTTCCGGAGGCCTCCATGTCGCGTACACGTCGCCGGTACCCCTCCGACCTCTCCGACGCGGAGTGGGCCCTGCTGGAGCCCCTACTCGCGTCCTCCGAGAGGCGAGGTCGCCCGCCGAAGTGGCCCGCCAAGCGCGTGGCCGACGCCGTCTTCTACCTGCTAAGGAGCGGTTGCGCCTGGCGCATGTTGCCCCGGGAGTTCCCGCCGTGGCAGACGGTGTACTACCACTTCTACAAGTGGCGTCGGGACGGGAGGCTCAGGCGAGCCCACGATCGGCTGCGCGAAGCGGTCCGAAAGGCGGAGGGGCGCGAGCGCAACCCGAGCGGAGCGGTGATCGACAGCCAGGCCGTCAAAGGGACCGGGGTGGGAGGCCCCGAACGCGGCTATTGAGTAGGGGCGAAGCGGCTCTCGGGCAGGAAGCGCCACCTGCTCGTGGACACCGGAGGGCTCGTGCTCGGCGCGCGGGTCCACGCCGCCAGCCTGCACGACCGCGATGGCGCGCGGGTGCTCTTGAGTGAGGAGCTCAAGGAAGAGTTGCCGCGGCTGGAGTTGTTGTGGGCAGACGGCGCGTACACGCGCGGGTTTCGCGAGTGGGCCAAGGATGAGCGGGGGTGGCGGGTGGAGGTGCCGCATCATCGCGACCGGCAGTTGTGGCGCTACGGGTTGGAGGAGAAACCCCGCGGCTTTCTGGTTTTGCCGAGGAGATGGGTGGTCGAAAGGACCTTCGCCTGGCTGGGCCACGCTCGACGACTCGCCAAGGATTACGAGCGGTTGCCGGAGACAGGGGTGGCGATGATCCACTGGGCGATGAGCCGCATCATGCTGCGTAGGCTGACCGGTGCGACACGCTGAAAAAATGTCCAGAAAACACTCCAAGACGCCTAAGGAAAGCGACTTCGGGGACTATTGCAAAACAGTCTCTAGAAGGGTTATTCCGCGAAGTTCGTCTAAAGAAGTGGCCACTCGGCATACGAAGATATGCCGGGTGGCGTATATGCAGCGCCCCGCCCCTACAATCCGATCAATACTCAAGCCGGGCGCCTACTCTACCTCCTCCCGAGAGCGCGGCCCGGCTTTTC
>DASUPX010000146.1:0-7159 GCA_036280905.1 Rubrobacter sp.
CAGAACCTCGCCGTGGGCACGAGCGCCACGGGCCTGCAGGGCAGGGAGGGCGACCTCCTGCGCCTGGTCCTGAAGTGGTCCATCGGGCTCACGGTGGTAATGGCGATACTGGTGACCCTCCAGGCCTACGTGCTCCCCTTCATGATCCCGTAGACGGACCGGCCTCCCGCCGCTGCAGATTCAACGAGTACGTCAAGAGCTTGCGCACCACGACGGTGATGGCGGTCGTCGCGATGGCCGTCCACGTGGGGTTGATAGCGAGGTTCAGCAGGGTGGCCCCGATGAAGAGGTCGAGGCCGAGGGCGGCGTGCTCCCCGATCTGACGCGCCACCCTGGCCCTACCCCCGACCCCGCGGGCCAACCACACGCCGCGTGCGATCCCGACAAAGATCACGAAGCTGCCCACGCCGAGCGCGAACATCCGCAAGAAGTCGACCGCCGCGTAGTAGACGCCCATTCGGGGTTGCCTATCCGGGAACTCCGCGCTCCTGGGCGGGGTCCTGCAAGGTGGCCTCCTCCCGACGCTCGCGCTCCAGCTCCTGGGAGAGGAAGTAGTTGAGGACCGTACGGATCGTCGCTATGGCGCCGAGCAGGATCACATCGTCCAGCGTGGGCGCGACGGCCGTGGAGAGGATGTCGGCGCCGAGCTGGAACTCCAGGCCCAGGACGAGGTAGCGCCCCAGGTAGAGCCTTATCTGGTTGTAGGTGTAATTCCTGAGGCCGAGCAGGGTAAGAACGTAACGATAGGTCGTGGCCAGCACGCCGAAACCAACCACGGCGGCACCTATGGCCTCGACGACCAGGCGCAGGTAACCAACCGCCGTTACGAGGTATTCTTCCATCGCGATCCCGTCTCCTCGGTCTCAAAACGTTGGGCAACCACTGCGCGTGACGTCCGGCGCACCGCAAAACCCTAACATTGTGATGGCCCGTTTTTTGCGGGTCGTCTAACTTTTTCCGGCAGCCCCCACCGGCACCGGGACACCGGCGGCACGGATGAGGAGCAGGCCGACGGCGGTGAGCAGAACCACGCCAACCATCAGGGTGGTCGCCCCGCTCGGCGGGTGGGACGAACCAAGCAGCAGCAGGATCGCGCCCGTGAGCGCCACGGACAGGGCGCCAGCCCCGATGCGGACGGCGGTCACGTTCTCGGAGACGCCCTCCTGAAGATACTGGTCTTTCCTCGCGGGCCACTCCCCGTCCCGGGGGAAAGGCTTTCTCTCCCCCCAGGGGTTCGTTATGCGGTCGGTCACGGTGATACTCCTCACCTCGACAACGCTTGATAGTTTTCGTGCTCCCCAGGGCTCATGGCCGTAATCGTGAATACGCCCCACGGGCGCCGCGACCGCGCCAGGGGGCCGGGATGGTCTATCATGGGGTTCCTAGAGTAGAGGGAGGAACACAACGGTGCGCGCGGCGCTCTTCATAACCTGTTTCAACGATACGCTCTTCCCCGGGACGGGACGGGCCACCGTCGAGGTCCTGGAACGCCTTGGGGTTGAGGTTGATTTCCCTCTGGCGCAGACATGCTGCGGCCAGATGCACTTCAACACGGGATACCAGCGGGAAGCGATACCGCTGGTCAGGCGCTTCGTGGAGATCTTCGACGATTACGACGCCGTGGTAGCGCCCTCCGGCTCCTGCGTGAGCATGGTGCGCGAGCTCTACCCGATGGCCGCCGAGCTGGCCGGGGACCAGGATCTCGCCGCGAGGATCGAGGACCTCGGCCCGAAGGTGTTCGAGCTCTCCGAGTTTCTGGCAAAGAAGCTCGGCGTCACCGAGGTCGGAGCCTACTATCCGCACCGGGTCACATACCACCCCACGTGCCACTCCCTGCGGATGCTCGACGTAGGTGATGCGCCGCTGAGCCTCCTGCGGAACGTGCGGGGCATCGACCTGGTGGAGCTCTCCGAGGCTGAGGAGTGTTGCGGGTTCGGCGGGACCTTCGCGGTCAAGAACGCGGACACCTCGGCGGCCATGCTATCGGACAAGATCAGGCACGTGCTCGACACGGAGGCCGAGGTCTGCACGGCCGGGGACAACTCCTGCCTCATGCACATTGGCGGCGGGCTTGGCCGGCTCCGCGCCGGGGTCAGGACCGTGCACCTCGCCGAGATACTCGCCAGCCAGGGTGGGGAGGGACGATGACCACAGGGCTTTCCGACGCGTTCTCTCCGGGCCCGACGCCGACGTTCGAGCAGTCAGCCAGGGAGAGCCTCTCCGACTCGCAGCTCAGGCGCAACCTCGGCAAGGCGACCCAGACCATCCGCCGCAAGCGCGCCGTCGCCGTCGAGGAGATGCCCGACTGGGAGAACCTCAGGGAGGCGGGACGCGCCCTCAAAGAGCGCGTCTTGCGCCACCTGGACGAGTACCTGCTCGAGTTGGAAGAATCAGTGACCAGGGCAGGGGGCAAGGTCCACTGGGCACGCGATGCGGACGAGGCTAACGAGATCATCGGTCGCATCGTCAAGGACCACGACTCCGAAGAGGTCGTCAAGGTCAAGTCAATAGCGACCGACGAGACCAAGCTCAACGAGTACCTGGAACGGGAAGGCATCCACGCCTTCGAGACGGACCTCGCCGAGCTCATCATCCAGCTCGCCGGCGAGACCAGCTCTCACATCCTGGTGCCGGCCATCCACAAGAACCGCGCGGAGATACAGGAGCTCTTCTCCAGAGAGCTCGGCGCGGGCGACCTCTCCGACGAGCCTTCCGACCTGACGGAGGCGGCCCGCCTGTACCTGCGCGAGAAGTTCTTGAAGGCGAAGGTCGGCATAAGCGGGGCGAACTTCGCCGTGGCCGAGACGGGAACCGTCTGCGTGGTCGAGTCGGAGGGTAACGGCAGGATGTGCACGACGCTGCCTCCCGTCCTCGTGACGCTGATGGGCATAGAGAAGGTAATACCCGCCTGGCGGGACTTCGAGGTCTTCATGCAGCTCCTCCCCCGCTCCTCGACGGCGGAGAGGATGAACCCCTACACCTCGTTCTGGACCGGGGTGTCGGAGGACGATGGCCCCCGGGAGTTCCACCTCGTGCTGATGGACAACGGGCGTACCGACGTGCTGGCCGACGAGATCGGACGCCAGACGCTTAACTGCATCCGCTGCTCCGCGTGCCTGAACGTCTGCCCCGTCTACGAGCGGACCGGCGGCCACGCCTACAACTCCGTCTACCCCGGTCCTATCGGCGCCATCCTCACGCCCCAGCTGGTCGGCCTCGGCGACCCCGGCCCCGACTCGCTGCCATTCGCGTCATCGCTCTGCGGCGCGTGCTACCAGGTCTGCCCCGTCAAGATCAACATCCCCCGGGTTCTGGTCCACCTGCGGGGAGAGGTGGTCCGCCACAAGCAGGACAGGGGTGGCCCGCGCGAGAGGCTCGACCCGGAGAACATCGCCATGCAGACGGTCGCCAGGGTGTTCTCCGACCAGAAGCTCTACGAGAGGGCCCAGAAGTTCGCGAGGATCGGCCAGTGGCCCCTGGTACGCGGGGGCTCCATAGGCCGCCTGCCGGGCAGGCTGGCCGGCTGGACCTCCGTGAGGGACCTGGATCCCGTGCCCGAACAGAGCTTCCGCGAGTGGTGGAAAGCGAACAGGGGGACGGGCTAGTGGCGACGGCCAGAGAGACGATCCTGTGGCGTATCAACCACGCCACCCGCGACGTGCCCGAGGGGGAACGGCCCGGGGACGTGCCGGTCGAGCGCGGGTACCGTACGGAAGAGGACACGGATCGGGAGGAGTTGGTCGCGCGCTTCGCGGAGCGCACGGCCGAGTACGACGCGAAGGTGAGCCGCGTGGCCAACGAGGAGCTCTCCGGGGCCATAGAAGAAGCGCTCGGGCGGCGCGGGGTGAAGCGTCTCGTCGTTCCACCCTACCTGCCCAAGGATTGGATACCTGAAGGCGTACGGACCATGCCAGACTCGTCCCGTTCCCGCCTGACTAACCAGGAGCTGGACGAGAGCGACGGCGTGCTGACCGGCTGCGCTTACGGCATAGCCCAGACCGGCACCATCGTGCTCGACGCCGGAAGGTCGCAAGGACGCCGGGCGCTAACGCTCCTGCCCGACTACCATCTCTGCGTCGTGCGCGAGGAGCAGATAGTCGGCCTCGTGCCCGAGGCGTTCACGAAGCTCGAGGAGACGGTAAAGGCCGAGGGTAGGGCCGTTACCTTCATCTCGGGCCCCTCGGCGACCTCGGACATAGAGCTGAACCGAGTCGAGGGCGTGCACGGCCCGCGTACCCTCGAGGTCCTCATCTGCGGCTGACGCAGCGCGGCCTGACCATCCACCATTAGAGCCGGATTCCCCGGGATCACACCCGGCCTGCACCTTTCGGGCCATTTTCCGTCCGCGCCGGCGGGCTGGCCGTTACCGGCGGGTCTGGCCCGGGTACGGACGGGACGAGGCAAGAGATTCACCATCGAGCATAGGAGGAGACCTTGACGAAGTTCGGGTATTTCCTGTCCTGCGAGGAGTTCGGGCCCAACGAGCTCATCGAGCAGGCCAAGATGGCCGAGGCCGCCGGCTTCGAAGCGTTGTGGATCAGCGACCACTTCCACCCGTGGAACGACGAGCAGGGAGAGTCTCCGTTCGTGTGGAGCGTGATCGGGGGCCTGGCGCAGGCTACGTCGCTGCCCGTGACCACCGGCGTCACGTGCCCCACCGTTCGCATCCACCCGGCGATCATCGCCCAGGCCGCCGCCACCTCCAAGGTGATGCTGAACGGCCGGTTCTCGCTGGGCATCGGCTCCGGAGAGGCCCTAAACGAGCACATCTTCGGCGACGCCTGGCCGTCTGCAGACGTACGCCTCGAGATGCTCGAGGAGGCCGTGGAGGTCATGCGCCTCCTGTGGCAGGGCGGCACCAGAGACCACGAAGGCAAGCACTACGTGGTGGAGAACGCGCGGCTGTACACGTTGCCGGAGGAGCCGCCGGAGGTTCTGATCTCTGGTTTCGGCCCCAAGGCCATAGAGCTCGCCGCCAGGATCGGAGACGGCTACTGCGGCGTGGAACCCGACCCTGAGACGGTGGATCTGTACCGCTCTTCAGGGGGCGGCAACAAACCCGCCCACGCCGGCACGAAGGTGTGCTGGGGCGAGGACGAAGATGCCGCCCGCAAGACCGCCCTACGGCTGTGGCCCAACGACGCGCTACCCGGGGAGCTCGCCCAGGTGCTGCCCACCCCGCGGCACTTCGAGCAGGCCACCCAGCTGGTAACCGAAGACATGATAGGCGAGTCTTTCACGTGCGGCCCCGACCCGGAGAAGCACCTGCAGCAGCTCCGGGCGTACGCCGACGCCGGCTACGATGAGGTCTACGTGCAGCAGATAGGATCCGAGCACGAGGGCTTCTTCCGTTTCTACGAGAACGAGATCCTGCCCCAGCTTCGCTGATCCCTTCTGGTGTGGGTCGCGCCGGCGTAGATTCGGGGGCCTTCGGCGATCGGCCTGTCTTTACCGGCCGGTCGTCGACCGCTCTGGCCGGGATGGCACGCCAGCGAGATCCGCATCTCGGGTCCATCACACGAGAACGCCATGCTAGGATGGGCCAGTATTCTCGAATGAAGGAGACCAGCATGTCTGCCAGCATGGAGAGATCCTCCAACGGGCCGCCGGGCGAGCAGGAGATCGAAGCCAGGTTCAGGGAGGAAGACCTGAGCCCCCACACCTGGGGAAACGGACCTGGTTACGAGTACGACTGGCACACGCATGGCTACCACAAAGTGCTCTACTGCGTCTCGGGCAGCATCGTATTCCACACGGACGAGGGAGACTTTGATCTAGAACCAGGTGACAGGCTGGACGTGGAAGCCGGCACCGGGCATTCCGCCACGGTAGGCGAGAACGGCGTCCGCTGTATGGAGGCCGCCCGCTAGAGCCGCTTCGGCAGTTCCTCCCTGTACTCGGGGAAGTAGTTGGGGATCACGTCCAGCGAGAACTCGGACATGATCGAAGAGGCCGGTTCCCTCTCCAGAAGAAACCCGAAAGATTCCCGTACGACGCCTTCCAGGTCATCCTCGGGAAGGTCCAGCTCCGCCACCAGCTCCTCAGGCACCGTGACGCGGTGGGCACCCTCCCCTTCGAGCACGACCTCGAACTCACGGGCACCGATCGGTGTTACCTCGATGTCAGCCAAAACTTACAACCTTTCCGAGCGTGAACGAGGCAGCTTAACACAGCGACCCCCTCGGGCCGAAACCAACCGCACCTTCACCACGAAGGACATCCTCGTCTTTCGGCGATCAGCCCGGAAAGCTAACCGCTGATAACTGAAGGCTGATAGCTGATAGTTAACAGCCGTCCCAAGCTGTTCTCGCAAGGGGTGGTGTGTTAGGTTTACCCCATGGATAACCACGATAAGATCAGGGTCAGGTACGCGCCGAGCCCGACGGGGAGGCTGCACGTCGGCGGCGTACGCACGGCGCTCTTCAACTGGCTCTTCGCGCGCAAGAACGGCGGCACCTTCGTGCTGCGCATAGAGGACACGGACCTGGAGCGCTCGACGGAGGAGTCGGTCGAGCAGCTAGCGGGTTCTCTGCGGTGGATCGGCCTGGACTGGGACGAGGGCCCGGGGGCCGGGGGCGACCATCCCCCCTACCGCCAGACCGAGCGCTTCGACCTCTACCGCGAGGCCGCCAGGAGGCTCCTCGACTCCGGCGCCGCCTACTACGATTTCGCCACGCCCGAGGAGCTGGCCGAGTTTCGGGAGCGGGCGCGGGCCGAGGGAAGGCAGCCAATCTACACCGGCGGCGATTACCGCGGGATGGACCCCGAGGAGGCGAGAAGGCGGATAGAGGCCGGCGAGCCCCACACCGTCCGTTTCAGGACCCCGCGCGAGGGGCAGACGGTGGTGGAGGACATGATCCGGGGCCCCGTAACCTTCGAGAACGCCAACCTCGAAGACTTCGTGCTCATGAAGTCTTCGGACACCCCGACCTACAACTTCGCCGCCGCCTACGACGACGCTGAGATGGAGATAAGCCACGTTATCAGGGGCGACGACCACCTCTCCAACACGCCGCGCCAGATCCTGATCCACCAGGCCCTCGGCAACGAGCTTCCGGCCTTCGCCCACGTACCGCAGGTGCTCGGCGCAGACCGGAAGAAGTTGTCGAAGCGTCACGGCGCGGCGAGCGTCGAGGATTTCGCGGAGATGGGATACCTG
>DASUPX010000147.1:0-5002 GCA_036280905.1 Rubrobacter sp.
CGGGCGAGCTCAGCCGCCTTCCCGAGGCCTGCAATCCCGGCAACATTCTGGGTTCCGCTCCTGATTCCGTTCTCCTGCCCTCCCCCGCACACGACGGGCTCGGGCGCGAGCCCGCCGCGCACGTAGAGCGCGCCGACACCCTGCGGCCCGTACAGCTTGTGGGCCGAGAGAGCCAGCGTCGAGACAGGCGCCTCGGAGACGTCGATCGGGATCCTTCCCACGGCCTGAACGGCGTCGGTGTGGAATGAGATGCCCCTCTCCAGGCACAGTTCAGCGAGTTCGCGCACGGGCTCTACGGTGCCGACCTCGTTGTTCGCCCAGATAACGGCGGCCAGCGCCGTATCGGGGCGCAGAGCGGCGGCGAACTCGTCCGGGTCGATCAGCCCCTCGCCGTCGACCCCGACCCAGGACACCACGAACCCTTCGCGCTCCAGCCGCCTCGCGTCCTCACGTACGGCGGCGTGCTCCACGCAGGAAACGACCACGTGACGCTTCGCGGAAGGGGCAGACCGGGCGAGGCCGAGCACGGCTATCGCGTCGGATTCCGTCCCGCCGCTGGTAAACAGAACCTCCTCCGCGGGGGCCCCGATCAGGGCGGCCACGCTGGCCCGCGCCTCTTCCAGGGCATCTTGAGCGGCGCTGCCCAGCGCGTGCAGCGAAGAAGGGTTGCCGCGCCGTCCTCCGAGGTGAGAAAGCATGGACTCCAGAACCCTCGGGTCCAGCGGCGTGGTAGCGGCGTTGTCCAGATAAACCGGCTCGTTCATACCCTGGCTAGTTTATCCCACCACACCAGAATGTCAGCCGAGTTGCAGCGTGGACCCGCGGTCCCGACCCGCACGGTCAGCCCATCGCAGTCGGCTCCTGGTTTCCTGTTGTTGACTGGAGGCTGACAGCTGATCGCTGACAGCTCTCATACGGTGATGGTCGAGGCCACCGCCCCGCCGGTATCGAGGAGTGCTACCTGATCCCCCGGGGCGAGGTTCAGCTCGGTTCCGCCCTCGAAGGTGCCGGCCACGGAATCGCCCTCGTCATCCTTCACGTCCGGGACGCGGCCGATAGAGACGGACTCACCGGGGTCGACCGTAACGTCGCTGTTTACGGTCACGCCAGGCAGGTCGGGGTCCACGTCCGCGTTCTCGGGATCGAGCACCCGCAACTCGAAGCCGCTGAGGTTCACGGGCTGTTCGCCACCGTTGGTGACGGTGAAGTACTCGATGCCGCCGCCGTCGTTTGTCTGGACCTGGTCGAGACGCACGTTCACATCGCTGGTGTTGTCGTCGACCTGCACCGCCGCGAGATCGAAGAGCGCCTGGCTCAGCACGGGCTCGGGGACGTAACCCTGGTAGAGGTTGGTGATCGCGTACTCTTCACCGTTAGGCGCGAGCATGGCCACGAACGGGGTGATACCCACCCCGAGTTGGGCCGCGAGCGTGCCGTACTGCCCGGGCTGCAGGCTCTCGTCGTCGACCTTGCCGGGGTCGGTGATCTGGTAGGAGAAGAATTCGACGGTGGGGTAGCGTCCGCTCAACCGCTCCATTGACCTGTTGACCTGGCGGTCAACCTCGAGCCCCTGCGGGTAGGAGAGGGAGTCTTCGTCCAGCTTGTAGAACTGAACCACGATCCTGGCGCCCCTCCCGTAGGCCTCCTCGAAGTCCGGCGGCACGGGTTGTTCGGTGTTGAGCGTGAAGGGCGTGTCCTTGATGCTCTCCGCCTGGCCCTCGCCGGTACCCGAGTCGAGCGCCGCGCCGCTTGCCGCAGGGCTGGCCGGGCTCGACGCCTCCGGGACTGGGGTCGGCGTGGTCACATCCCCGCCTCCCCCACACCCCGCCAGGACCAACACGCCCGCGAGGACGAGCGCCAGATACACCAGAGCTCCGGCGGGCACCCCTACCTTGCCTTTCCTTACGATGGGCCTCTCCCCTGACAACTCTACGCAACCCCGACGCTTTTTACGGGTCGTAGACCCGATCTGCGCTAAGTTAGCACGGCAGCGAAATCACCGCAACGCGCCGGCCTCGGTCCGACGCATTATCGGCTAACATTCTTGCGTTGGTACCAGATCCTATCCGCCGTACGAGGCAAGGAGACTAGAGTTGCAACTTCAGAACGAGAACAACCCGTACAGAACGCACAGCGCGGGCCAGCTTCGCAAGGCCGATGTCGGGGAGGACGTCAGGCTGGCGGGTTGGGTCCACAGGCGCAGGGATCACGGTGGTCTGATCTTTATCGACCTGCGCGACCGTTGGGGGATCACCCAGATCACGTTCCACCCTGAACGCCGGGAGGTGTTCTCGCGCGCCGAGCAACTACGGCCGGAGTGGTCGATCTCGGTCGAGGGCGAGGTGGTACTGCGCCCGGAAGGCAACGAGAACCCGGACCTGCCCACCGGCGCGATAGAGGTCCAGGCCACGGGACTTTCCATACTCAACCCGTCTGAGACGCCCCCGTTCGAGATCGAGCGCGACAGGCCTGTAGACGAGACGCTAAGGCTGAAGTACCGCTACCTCGACCTGCGCAGGGAGAAGATGAAGGAGAGGATCCTTCTGCGGCACCGCGTCGTGAAGCTTATGCGGGACTACCTCGACGAGCGAGATTTCGTGGAGATCGAGACGCCACTTCTGACCGCCTCCACGCCGGAGGGCGCCCGCGACTATCTGGTCCCGGCCCGCCTGTACCCTGGCCAGTTCTATGCGCTTCCCCAGTCTCCCCAACAGTTCAAGCAGCTCCTGATGGTCGCCGGGTTCGAACGCTACTTCCAGATAGCCCGCGCCCTGCGCGATGAGGACCAGCGGGGCGACAGGCAACCAGAACATACCCAGCTCGACCTGGAGATGAGCTATACGACCCAGGACGAGGTGCTCGACCTCGTGGAGGGCCTATATACGGAGGTCACCGAACAGCTTACGGACAAGAGCCTTCTCGCCAGTCCCTTCCCCCGCCTGACCTACGCCGAGGCAATGGACCGCTTTGGCACGGACAAGCCGGATATCCGCTTCGGTCTGGAGATAGAGAACGTATCCGGAATCGCGGCCGAGTCCGAGTTCAAGGTATTCAAGGGTACCGTGGACTCCGGGGGTTCGGTTCGGGGCATCGCCGTTGGCGGCCTCGGGGACCTTACCCGGCGCGAGATCGACGACCTGACCGCGATCGCCGCCTCGGGAGGCGCGCGGGGCCTGGCCCACTTCCGCGTGCAGGAGGATGGCCTGAAGAGCCCCGTCGCCAAGTTCTTCTCCGGGGCGCAGCAGGAAGAACTTCGCTCGGCTCTGGGGGCCGAAGAGGGCGACTGGATGTTCTTCGTCGCCGACAAGAACCCCGTGGTCTTCGAGAGTCTGAACCGCCTGCGGCTCCACTTCAGGGACCGGCTGGAGCTTGTCGACCCCGACGTGCTCGGCATGTGCTGGGTCACGGACTTCCCGCTCTTCGAATGGAACGAAGAGGAGGGCAGAATCGAGCCGATGCATCACATGTTCACCATGCCGCGCGAGGAAGACCTGCAACTCCTCGACTCCGAGCCGTTGCGGGTCATCGGGCAGCTCTACGATCTGGTCGCCAACGGTACCGAGCTCGCCTCCGGCAGCATCAGGATCCACCGTCCCGACCTGCAGCAGAAGGTGTTCGACGTGATCGGCATAGGCCCGGATGAGGCCAACAGGAGGTTCGGAACGATCCTCACCGCCTTCCGCTACGGGGCCCCGCCGCACGGCGGCATCGCTCCTGGGATAGACCGGCTAGTCATGCTGCTGGCAGACCAGCCGAACATCCGCGAGGTTATGGCCTTCCCCAAGACGCAGGCCGCCCGCGACGAGATGATGGACGCCCCCGGTCCGGTCTCGGAAGAGCAACTGAGGGAGCTGAACATCTCGCTGCGCCGCCGCCCAGAAGGCGAACGGGGCTCGGATCCAGCCTCCCGCCCGAGCGAGGGTAACAACTAGGAGGATGCATAGCGATCACAGCCCCGCGGTCGCCCTGACCTTCGACGACGGGCCGGATCCGGACTGGACCCCGCTGGTGCTGGACGCCCTTGCCAGCGTGCGTGCCCGCGCCACGTTCTTCGTGGTGGCCCCACGGGCCGGCAGCTACCCGTCCCTTCTGGCACGTATGCGGGAAGAGGGACACGAGGTCGGCTTTCACTGCACGGAGCACGTGCGGCACGACGCCATCCGCCAGGAGGAGATAGAGGCGGACGTGAGATCCGGCCTCCCCGCGCTGGGCGGCCAAGTGCGCCTCTGGAGAACACCGTGGGGCGTCGTAACGCCGGCGACCGAGGAGGTGGCGCGAATACACGGGCTGACCCTCGTCGGCTGGACCGCGGACACCGAGGACTGGCGGGGAGATAACCCGCAGGAGATGCTCCTGAGGATAGAAAGTAAACTCGTGCCGCAGGCGGTGGTGCTTATGCACGACGGGATCGGCCCTGGCGCGACGCGCGGGGGCTGCAGGATGACCGTCGACCTCATAGCCCAACTCGTCTACAGAGCCCGCAATCGCGGCCTGGAGCCCGTTCCGCTGCAAGGGTTGAACCATCCCCTGCCCGATCGTAACCCAGACCCCAACATCTCCCGAACCAGCGTGGAACATGAACCCCTTGTGTGAGAGTTCTCTTTGCACAGGTAGAAAGCTCCGATAGAGTATCTCGATGATGAGCGCATCTGGCCTTGACAACAAGGAGGCTGGCCCGAGGGTGGCATATGCCCTTCCAGAGGTCGTGGCCAACATCTCCGCCGGGGCGGCCCACAGGGACGAGAACCCTTCTTTTCCCGAGCAGCCGTTCCGGCAACTAGCCCGTGCCGGCGTACTGGCGATCCCGGCCCCCGACCCCGTTAGCGCGCCCGGGCGGCGCGCCACGATCTCCGAAGAATGGCGCGTGCTACGTGCCGTAGCCGCCGCCGACGGCTCGGTGGGCCGCATTCTGGACGGTCATTTCAACGGCGTGGAACGGGTCTCACTTCTCGCCCCCGAACCCCTGCGTTCAGCCGAGCTCGCGGCCGTGGGTGCGGGCGAA
>DASUPX010000148.1:0-4520 GCA_036280905.1 Rubrobacter sp.
GTCGCGCTGCAGCGTCACCCCGAGGGTGGTGGCGATCCGATCCTGCGCCGCCTTGGCCCGGCCCTTGTCGGCGAGGGTGATCGGCGCCGGCTCGCCGGACGCAACGCCGTCTACCTGGCCGTCGTGTTCGTCCAGATCAGCTTCCTTGCCCACGACCTCGGGCACCGGCAGTTCACTTTCCGCACCCCCTGGAAGAACAACTGGGCGACCCTCATCGTGGGCGACCTGCTGCTCGGCATGAGCCGCCAGTGGTGGATAGAAAAGCACAACGAGCACCACGCCCACCCGAACCAGATGGACACAGATCCCGATGTGGACATCCCGCTGCTCGCCTTCGAGGAGGAACAGGCCTTCGAGAAGCGGGGGCTCGCCCGATTCGTCGTGAAGTACCAGGCCATACTGATCTTCCCGCTTTCGCTGCTGCAGTCCCTGAGTATGCTCCGCAGTAGCGCCGAGTTCCTGGTCGGCGGGAAGGCAAGGCGACCTCTGACCGAGGGCTCCCTTATCCTGACCCACTACGTGCTGTACTTCGGTCTGCTTTTCTACTATCTGGAACCGCTACAAGCCGTGCTGTTCGTCATCGTCCATCGCGGGCTCTTCGGCTTATTCATGGTCTCTGTCTTCGCCCCCAACCACAAGGCCATGCCCCTTCTGGAGCAGGACAGCGAGGTGGACTTCCTCCGCCGCCAGGTGCTGACCAGCCGCAACGTTCTGGCACACCCGATCACCGACTTCTGGTACGGGGGCCTCAATTACCAGATAGAGCACCACCTCTTCCCCAGGATGCCCCGCAACAAGCTCAAGGAAGCGCAGCCGATCATCAAGGGCTTCTGCCGGCGGCACGATATCTCCTATCACGAGACGAGCGTGCTCCAGTCCTACCGCGAGATCCTGCAGCACCTGCACGAGGTCGGCGCCCCCCTACGTAAAAGGAGCAAGGTGTAGTGGCGGCTCGGGTAGAGCCACAGCGAGAACCCAGACCGAGCGCGAATTGCAGAGGGATCAGCACCTCTGCAATTCGGGCCGTCAGCTATCGGCTTAATGAACTTGCTGTCAACTGAATGTTGATAACGTGCCAAGTAGTTGAACCCCCTGGCAATCTGCTCTGAGAGGTGCAGGCGCGAAGATGGGAGCGAACGAACCCGAACGGGGGAGGCGCCTGGCTAGCGACAAAAGGGCGGACGAAGGTACGGAGGGGGCGCAGCAGATTAGGCACGAAGAGCGGGAACCCCGGTTCGGCGGACCGCGCGTAGTCGGGCAGTAAAGAAAAGGAGTGCGGGATGGAGGCGCGCGAAGGTACGTCCAGACGGGCCCGGGCGGTCGCGACCGCCCGGGCCCGTCTGCGCGCCGGCTGGATCCGTGTGCGGTCCGGTTGGTTGCAGATCATCCAGACGGCGCTCGCGGCATGCGTCGCGTGGATTCTGTCTGTCCTCATCCTCGGGGTAGAGCGGCCCACGTTCGCACCGATAGCGGCGGTGATCGCGCTTGGACTCACGTTGGGCAAGCGCGGCAGGCGCGCCGTGGAACTCACCCTCGCGGTGGCTTTCGGGGTCGCACTCGCCGACCTTCTCTTGTCTGTACTGGGCGTGGGAGCTATACAAGCCGGGTTCTTTGTGGCCCTGGCGATGGCGGTGGCCGTGTTCCTTGGAGCGGGGAATCTCGGCGTGAACGAGGCCGCCATCTCGGCGATGATCATGATGTTCACCTTTCAGCCTTCCGCCGCCGGCCTGCCTATAGAGCGCTTCCTGGAGGCCCTGATCGGGGGTGGCACCGCCTTGCTTATCAACGCGCTGCTCCCGGTCAACCCCGAGCGCATGGTCGAGGACGCCGCGTTTCCTGTCTTCGCCGAGTCTGCGGCGGTGCTCGAGAGCGTAGCGGATTCCCTGGCGAGCTGCGATGCCGGGCTGGTCCAGAGGGCGTACGTGAAGGCCAGGGAAATAGACGCGCGGGTCGCCGTGCTAAAGGAGGCGGTCGCTGCCGGTCGAGAGACCGCGCGCCTCGCCCCGCCCCGTCGCGGGAGCCTGGGGCACATGCAGCTCTACGCCAGTGCGGCCGACCAGATAGACCTGACCGTGCGCGACGTGAGGGCGCTGGCCCGCGCCGCGCTCTCCGTGGTCCAACCTGGAGACCCTGCCCCAGAACCTCTGCCCGCTGCGATCCGGGGCCTTGCCAGGGCGACGGAGGCCCTGGCCGCCTACCTGCAGACATCAGGAGATCCCGACGAGACGCGCCGACTGGCCCTGGGCGCCGCCACAGAGGCCAGCACGATGCTCGAGGAGCACGAGGATCTGGCGAGGAACCTCAACGTCAACGCGCTCGTGGACCAGATCCACTCCTCGGCGGTCGATCTCGTAGGGGGCACCGGCCTGGATCGGGCAGCGGCCCTGCAAGCCCTGCAAGAAGCCACCGGACGCGCCTCGTGGTAGCCAGCGCGCTACCGGATAGCCGTCCGGTGCGCGCAGGTCGGGAACCGCTCAGGCAGCGGGTCCTGGCTCCTATTTACCGAAGGGCATGGAAGTAGAGTCTGCAACCTTTGTGGTTGCGAACCGTGTAGGAGCCTTGGACATAGCGCGGTACGACCACCTCGACCCGCGTGTGCCCCTTGCCGTGCCTGCCGGACCCCTTACCGGACGCTCAGTGGCGTGCTTCGTGAAGGAGAACCCGCCCCCGAGGCTACCGGCGCAGGCGGAGCGTAGGGACCATCCTCCTGTGCTCGGGTGTCCCGTCCCTGGTCGCGCCCCTGGGCGCGAGCACGCACCTCTTCGAGGTCGAGTTCCCCGTCCAGGAACTTGCCAACGAAGTAGCCGACGCCGCCGCCCACCACGACCAGCGCGGTGGCCCCGGCGCCCATCGTGATCACCAGGAGCACAACTAGCGCCCCGATCAAAGCCCCCACTGCTAGTTTGTCCAGGTTTCCATGAGGTACTTTTCTACGTGAGTTGCGGTTTCTTTGACGGTGACCTCAACGTTCTTTACGGACACGTTCTGAGTGTAGAGCACCTTCGAGATGTTCTCCCTGGCGCGGGCCGCGAGCCCGGTAAGGTCGCTCGAGGTCGGGGCTCCGACGGCGCATGAGACGCTATAGGCACCCTTTGCCGGGCTCAGGGCAACCTTCGGGGAAGTAGCCCCAGCCTCCCGGGCGGCACCCTCGACGAGTGCGCGTGCGGCTCTTCCTGCTCCTTAGGTCGCGGCCTCGACGTAGCGGCCCGCACCCATCGAGTGAACTCCATCGGTCGAGAGGGCAGCCGCCGCTGCGGCGGCTGCAAGCCTTAGTTCTTCGTTCACGGTCCCAGCCAACTCTTGATATCGTGTTTCCCTACCGGACCCTGCTCCGCCGCTGCCCTTAGCGTTCTGCCTGCTGTTGGCCCTGGTCTTCCTCTCCCGGGAAGAAGACGTTCTGGACCGTGATGTTGGCTTCCGTGACCCGCAGGCCGACCAGCCTCTCGACCCGGCTCGTGACGTTGTTGCGCACGGCCTCGGCGAGTTGGGGGATAGGCTTGCCGTACTCCACCATCATCGTCAGGTCGATGGCCGCCTCTTCCTGGCCGACCTCAACCGAGACGCCCGACGTTTGACTTGCGCCGGCCCTGCCGCCGGTGATAGTGTCGAGAACGCCGCCAACGGACTGCGAGGCGCCGCTGCCCATCCTGACGCCGTCGACCTCCTGGGCGGCGATGCCGGCTATCTTGGAGACCACACTATCCTGTATCGTGGTGTTGCCGTGATCGCTCTGAAGCGGGTTCTTGTTCTGCTCCTCGCTCCTCTGTTTGCTCATTGCCACGACTCCTTTCGTTCGACTTGCTCGACACAACGCCAACCTGGCGATTACGCTTGGGCCGGCTCCGCAAGAACCTGATCCCTAGAGCATCTGCAGTACGAGCAATACCACCACGGTTACCACGGCGACGATTATCAACGTGCGTGCCATCACTCACCTCCTCTCCCAGCCAGGTTCTCCACCAAGCGTGATAACAGAAAGACCGGGACCCCGTGGAGTCCCGGCCCGACACAGCATGCTCCTCTACTTCAGACGGTTCTTGACGGCTCTCATGACCTTGTCCATGCCGCTTTCCGAGCCTGCGGTGCGCTTGTCCTTCTTGCCTTTCTTGTCATCACCGGAGACTTTCTCTTTTGCGGCCTTCATCGCTGCTTCTTTGATCTTCGTGCCTATGCTGGCCATGTGTGCCACCCTTCTCTTGGGCCTACGTCTCTATCCATCTACGAAATGGTCGTTATCTTCTGTTTCCACTTGGGCCTCGCCTTCCGCCGAAGCATCAAGGCGCCGAAGGCTTCTTTGGCCCTGCCTTGGCCCAGTCGTCCATGGGGGCTACTTCCCTTCGACAGCCCTTTAGACTCCGCGACTACTGGCTGGAAGCGCCGATCACGTCCCTGACGGTTATGCGGCCTCCTGCTCCGGAACCCTGCATCTGGGAGAGATCGACTCCCAGTTCCTGGGCCTTCTGCTGGGCTGCATTCGTGGCGTCCGACTGCTGCTGGTCCTCCCCGCCGGTGGCCTGCTG
>DASUPX010000149.1:0-5789 GCA_036280905.1 Rubrobacter sp.
GCGTCGGCCTCTGGGGCTCTGATCGCTGCGACTACCATGCCGGCTACCATCGCCAACAGCACCGCGAGGAGCACCGCCCGTGCTTGCCTGCCGGCGCTCGAGCCAGCATTCCCCTCGATATTCCGCTTCGTGAAGCTCCCCATCCTAAGTCTCCTTCCCGGGACACCTTCATGCCCACACTAGGGGTAGACCTTCTATTGTTATGCATCAATCTAGCCCGCCATTGTCTGCCAAGCGTTACGGCCAGCGTTACGAACGAGAGCGGCGTGGATTCTTTTGGGGACGAGGGCAGAGAAAAATCTTCCCCGACGTATGGAACGGTGGCACCTTATCACTTCTGATACGTGACGCACATCCTTCAGATGGGCTATCTTTGCTGTTGCTTGAGTGTTACTAACCGTTGCGGAGTTCGGAGTTCACAGTACCCACGTTTACTCGTCAAGAGCGAGGCGTGCTGCCTCTACCCCACCCCAAGTACGGACCAAGGTCGTCGTGGAGGTGTGCGGAGCACTCCGTGCAGCGTATCCCGCCCTCGGCGCTCTCCCGGAACGTCACCTCCGTTCCGCCCTTGTGGGTGCCGTCGGGCAGAGCGCAGGTCTCTGGGGGTGTCGATAATACGAGGAGCCCGGACACGACCGTACGCGCAATACAATCCCCTCCCAGGACGGCCGCCAGCCCATTCCAACGGCACCGTTTCCCCGATGGCCTCCCCTCTTCTACGCAGCCGCGGGCATCTTTATGCAGCGCCAGGAAATGTAGTGTTAGTCCGCTCGGTTCCCGAGTTGGCGGACATACAAGATCCTGTATAGGGCCTCAAGAGAACACCCCTTCCACGCATTCCGCTGAACAAGGGCAAGAAGTCGAAGGACCGGAACGTTATGCTCCGGTCCTTCGACTCTGGTCGCTGTTATTGAGCGAACACTTTACGGTTAGAAGATGTCCTCGCATTTATCGAGGTTCACCTCGTCTTCGGGGCCTGCATTGACGAGGTCGAAGCCGCTACCACAATCGATCACATCCTGGTGCGGGATGATATCGTCTGCGATGATCAAGTCGTCGCCGGGACCACCAGAGACCGTTTCGACGCTGTTGTCGGCCGAAAAATCAAACTGGTCGGCAAAGATCGTGTCCGGGCCAGGACCCCCGAAGTACTGGTTGCTACCGCCTAGTCCTGTGAGGTAGTCTGCACCACTCTCGCCGAAGATGATGTCGCTCTGAAACCCGCCCTCCAGCCTATCGTTGCCGCTACGGCCATGGATCTCGTCTTCGCCACCGTTTCCGAACACCTCGTCGCTTCCTGCCCCGGCATCGATGTTGTCGTTACCACCAGTGCCCTCGATGAAGTCGTATTTGGAAGTGCCAGCGCATTGTTCGGGGTCGGGATCTCTGTCCAACGGCACGTCGCACGTGAAGTCCAACGCATAGGCACAACGCATAGGCAACTCCGCTGATCGCAACCAGCGCCACCGCCATCGTCGTCAACATCAACAGGATGCGCCTCTTAAGCGCCACCTTTCCCCTAGGGCGAGGCGCTCTGGTGTGCCTCCGCCGTTCGACAGACCGGCTACCTCCTACAAACTAGCTAGCCCTAGGAGGCCCCTAGGCTTTGCGTCCCCGCTTCGCAACGGGTTTGCCTTTATCGCGGCGCCGCCGAGGCGCCAGCATCCAACATGCCTTCAGCTTGGTCCCTAATCACCCCAGCGCGCGACACGCAAGAGAGAGATCTTTGCGGCAACCGTTGGTAGGCGGACTTCCGAGAACCCCGTACACCTGACGTTCAGGGAACATCCATTCCACGCACCTGGGTGAACAAGGGAACTTATACGCATCACCCCAGAGGCTATCTAGCCTACGACCTGCGCTAGAAGATGGGGTTGCACGGACACTCGGTATAGCCTACCCAGGTGGCATTGCCAGCGCCGGCAACCGACTCGAGCTCTCGATCCGAAAGCTCTACGCCCTCAGCGCTGTCCACCGGGGTGCCGGGAAGCACCAGGTAGATGGTGTCGGAAGTCTCCTCCACGGTAACCACCCTCACATCCTCAGGCAGCCGCGTCCCCAGCTCTTCCTCCAGGATTCCCTTCGGGTCCTCTATGAGCCTCTGCCTGAAGGCGTCGTCCTGCAGGCTCTTCTCTATCAGCCTGCGCTCCATCTCCTGACGACCCGACCCTTCGCTCATCGGTGCCTCCCCTTTCGATCTCGGCCCATCCGGCCCGGGTGTTGGCCGGGCTCGGTTCTACGAAGCCGACATGGTAGCAAGCGTGAGGCAGCAGGTGCCTCTGCCAGGTGGCTACTTCTGGCACCGTCGTTCGGACAAAGTCCGCGTCCTATACCACGAGGGAAGCGGCGCGGTCCAGTACAAAATGCGGGAGGGGCCAGGAGGGGAACAGCCCCGTGGACGAGACCCGAAGCGTGGGCCGCGCCGAAGAAGATGGCCAGACGGCGCGGCCCGTATGGGGAAGGAAGGCGCGGCCATTGAGAGAAGACACGCCATACCGACCTGAAAGCTACAGTACCGCAAGCCTCGGGCCCGTGGCATCCGTCGAATGGCACATTTCTTGCGGAAATAGAGACTACGTCGAGAGGGTGAGGGCGTTTGGTTCGCCGAATCGCGGGCGGCTGTTCGGGTCCCGGGTATGGCCGACATGGAGCCGGGCGTTACAATGGATGCCACACGACGACGGGAGGATAGGCGTGGACGAGGGAAACCAGGCGGCTCGCCTGAGCCGCAGCAGCTTCTTCAAGTTGTGTTTCGCGACGGTAGCGTCCTCGCTGCTCGTAGCGGCGGGATGTGGTGGCGATGACGACGACGATGACGAGGAAGAGGACGACGATTAGGCACGATCCGAGCCGAGAAAAAGGCCGGGTACAACAGGCCTCAGGCGCGGTGCCCGGTAGGTCTCGAGGTATCCCTGCGACGTAGAGCGAGTGATCTTCGTCCCGGTCAGGGTGCGAGGAGAGAGGCGCCGCTACCCTTCACGCCAGGAGATGGGCGTCGAACTCCTGGTGCCATTTTCGCTTCGACCTGAAACGAGAATCTCGGTGCCTATCCTCGTATCCCACATCCGATTGCCATGATGAATGCGTAAGTAGGACCGAGATGTTCAGCAAGGAGTAGCAGGACGGGACGGATCCGGTCCTGCCAGAAAAGGAGGAACGCATGCGACGTCTGACGCTGTTGCTAGCCACCGTAGGACTGGTGCTATTGCTTGCCGCCGGGGTGGCCCTGGCCGCTACCTTCGACGGTACGGCCGGCGCCGACACCTATGTGGGGACCGCTGGCGCCGACGACATACGAGGCCGTGGTGGCGACGATAATCTCTCGGGAGTGGGTGGAGGAGACCGCGTTCGTGGCGATGCCGGCAACGATACGCTCTCCGGAGGCGCCGGTGCTGACGAGGTGCGGGGAGGCTCTGGCGACGACAGCATGCTTGGCGGGGGCGGACCCGACGAGATACGCGCCGACGAGGGTGGCATCGACACGGTGGTCGCCGGCAGGGGCGATGACGAGATCGAGGCACACGAAGACCCCGGCGTGGACACCATCAACTGCGGCGATGGCATCGACACGGTGGACTTCGACGCGGGCGTCGATGTGGTGGCGGCCGACTGCGAGAACCTGGACCCCCACTAGGAGCCTCGGTCCCACAACCACACTAACCAACGGCATGACCAAGCCGAGGCCCCGGGCCTCGGCTTTCCTTCTTGCGTTTTCACGCCCGGCGATGTGCCCAACCGCACCCGGCACGCCGGGTCCGGTTGGTTTTGCCCCTGCGAGGCCCTCTGGCGAGAAGCCTGTCTCTTCCCGGACCTCTCCGCGAACCTGGCAGACGCCAGAAAGCGGCCGGGCGGGAGATTCCGCCCGACCGCTCTACCGGTCAGCCGTTATGGCGTCTCGCTCTAGTCGTCTTCCAGCAGGGTCTGGCCCATGTTCATGATCGTCGGGGCCCAGAGGCCGACGAAGATAGCCGTCTCGCGCTTGCCGGAGAAGTACAGGGCGAGCGAGAGCGCGATCGATAGCAGGGTCCCGCCCACGTAGATTCCTTTACCGCCACTCATGTTTTTCCTCCTCATTAGTCATTATGGGCAATATACCCACCGTCCCTTTCGATAAACTGTAAGAGAGTTCATGAGCCCCCACAGGAGGTCCTGGTTACGTGTCAGAAAGCGGAGACGCCATCGCAAGAAGACCCGACGCGGGAGGCCGCTCGACGGTCTTCGGTACCGGGGGCGCGGTGGCCTGCGAGCACCCCACCGCGGCCGTTATCGGGCTGCGGGTCCTCGACGACGGGGGGACGGCCGCCGACGCCTGCGTGGCCATGGCCGCCGCGATGGCCGTCCTCTCGCCGATGCAGACCGGCATGGGCGGCGACGCCTTCCTGCTCTTCTACGAGGCCGAGACGGGGCGGGTCTCTGGCATCGACGGCTCGGGCCGGGCTCCGTCTGGGGCAAGCGCAGAAAAGCTGCGGGATCTGGGCCTGGGCGAGATGCCCGAGCGGGGCGCGCTCACGATTACCGTGCCGGGTGCCGTCAGGATGTGGGAGGACGCGGCGAACCGCTTCGGCAACTGGCCACTTGCGCGCCTGCTCGAGCCAGCCTGGGAGCTAGCCGAGAACGGCCATCCCGTCGCCGAGGTAGTAGCCCGCTACTGGGAAGAACACGAAGACGTGCTCCGCCAGAACGAGCCGGCGACGCAGGCGTTCCTGCCTGGTGGCAGGCCGCCGGTGGCGGGTGAGATCTTCTCCCAGGTAGACCTCGCATCCACCCTCTCGGCCGTCGCAGTAGACGGAGCCGACGCCTTCTACAGGGGCGAGATAGCCGCCAGCATAGCCAGATCCACGCAGGAGGCCGGCGGATATCTCTCCGAAGGTGACCTGGCGGCCCACGAGTCGACCTTCGTCGAGCCCATATCGACCGGGTACGGGGGCATTACGGTGCACGAGATCCCACCCCCGGGTCAGGGCGTGGCCGCCCTGGAGATGTTGAACATCCTGGAGGGTTTCGACCTTGCCTCCCTGGGACCTGCTAGCGCGGAGCGCATCCACCTGGAGGTCGAGGCGAAGAAGCTTGCCTTCGAGGACCTCCACAACGAGATAGGCGACCCCGAGTTCTGGGACCACGCAGAGGCCCCCACGGAACGCCTGATCTCGAAGGACTACGCCGCGAGCCTGCGCGAACGTATCTCGCCCGAGCGCGCCGCGGGGCCAACCCTTGAACCGGCGTCCGGCGGGGACACGACCTACCTCTGCGCCGTGGATGCAGAAGGCAACGGCTGCTCCTTCATCAACAGCCTCTACAGGGCCTTCGGCAGCGGCATCGTCGCCGGGGGCACCGGCGTCTGCCTCCACAACCGCGGCAACTCCTTCCGCCTAGAACCCGGCCACCCGAACGCCATAGCCCCGGGCAAGCGCCCCATGCACACCATCATCCCCGGCCTCGCCACCAGCGAAGGGTCCCTCTGGGCCGTGTTCGGGGTGATGGGTGCCGCCATGCAACCCCAGGGCCAGACGCAATTGCTCGTAAACCTGCTCGATTACGGCATGAGCCCCCAGGAGGCCGTCGACCACCCCCGTCACCGCCACGAGACCGGCGTGCTACAGATCGAAGGCCGCGTACCGGAAGGCGAGATAGAGAAGCTACGCGCCCTCGGGCACCGGGTCCTGGTGCAGGAGGACTACATGATCCCGGCCGGAGGAGCCCAGCTCATCCGCATCCTCGAGAACGGCTCGAGAGCGTGCGCAAGCGATCCGCGAAAGGACGGCTGCGCGCTCGCGCAGTAGGTCCTGATG
>DASUPX010000150.1:0-2706 GCA_036280905.1 Rubrobacter sp.
GGCAGCCGGTATCCTCAGCCTAGGTTCATAACACGCTCTAGGTCCACGCCGCCCACGTCGTTTGCGGGGTTCCCGTCGGGACATTCGGCGGAAGGTTGGGAGATGTTCCTGGCGGGGCCCCAGGCGCTGCCGGTCCATTCGCGGGCGGTGATAGTGGCGCGTGCGCCGCCCTGATCGATCGAGTACTCGAGTAGCAGGTCACCCGCTGTACGCACTATGTTGGGACCGTTCGCGCATTTCGTGCTCGACTGGTTGAACTCGAAGTCCATCAGCGTGGTCCCGCTGGGATCGGTGACCCGGCTCCAGGCGAGATTGAGGTACCCCTGAGGATTGGCAGCGTTCCCTGGCTCCTCGTAGACGTGGAAGGTGCGCAGGTCGCTCTTGTTGTTCGGGATGCTTCCGGTTACCTCGCCCGGACAGACGGTGTCTTCCTTGACGCCTCCCTGGTAGGAATCGTCGGTCTGCCCGGTAGGCTTGTCGGTGGCCCGGATCTCGTTGACGGCAACCCAATCTGTTGACGGTGCCGGATCGTCGACCTTGAGGTTGGCGTCGGTATCGATCTCGAAGTTACTGCCAGGAAGGCTCTGCTCCGAGTGGCTTGCGAACGCTGCCTGCACAGCGAATAGCAGCACCGTGGCCGTAGCTATCGCCGTAACTACGGCGAGGATCGCCCAGGTCCTGGACGTGCCTCGTCTCATTACAGTGCTAATCCAATCCATCAGTTCCCCCTCCAAGAGTTACATCTACAGATCATTCAAGTTCTCCTTTCCCTTCTCCGCAGGCCTGGCTTCTTCGCACGCCAACCTGCCCTTTTCCGCGGGGTCCCCAGCGTCGGGCATTCTACTTTTGCCGAGTTCCCCGATCCTCAGCATTTGCTCGACCCTCGCACCACCTTTCTATCTTGAGGCCATTGCAAACAAAACCGGCCACCTCGCCTCCGAGGTAGCCGGTTGCGCCACTGGCTCCACCCGCTCCGGGCGCCCAGAGTACGGACGGGTTTCTTTGCCTCTACCGTATGAGGCCGGCGATCCTCCGGTCTTGTAACAAAAATTATATGACTCTGAAATAACGGGCACGTCTGCCGATCGGCATATTTCGGTCTCTTGCCGTATGCCGATCGGCATACGACAAATGGACTAGTCGGCCGTCGCAGGTTTCGGGATCGCTCTGCTGGTGGATACGAGACCCGAACGTATATCCGTCGAGTGGAGCGGGTATAGACATACAACCTGACGTGGGGAAGGGAGACAAGCATGGGCAACGAGACTATCTTCACGATGGAAGCGACGCCTCTCAAGTACGGGCCCGGCGCCTCGGAGGAGGCTGGCTGGGAGCTCAAGCGCATGGGCGTCGGGCGCGTGATGCTCATCTCCGACCCTGGCGTGGTCGAGGCGGGCATAACGGGACGAATCGTCGAGCTCATCAAGGCCGAGGGCATAGAGGTGGAGGTGTGGGATCGCTCGCGCGTTGAGCCAACGGACGACTCGTTCGGGGCTGCGGCGGATTTCGCCGCCGAGGGGGATTTCGATGGCTTCGTCGCCGTCGGCGGCGGGTCGAGCATCGACACGGCCAAGGTCTCGGACCTGATCTCCACCCACGGCGGCGAGATCATGGACTACGTGAACGCCCCGGTTGGCGGGGGCAAGAACCCGCCGGGACCCTTGAAGCCGCTGCTGGCCATCCCGACGACCGCGGGCACGGGCGCCGAGGCTACGACCGTGGCCATACTCGATATCCCTGAACAACGGGTAAAGAGCGGCATCTCGCATCAGTATCTTCGCCCCGACCGCGGCGTCGTGGACCCCCTGCTCACCACGAGCCTGCCGCCTGAGGTAACCTCGTCCTGCGGCCTCGATGTGGTCTGCCACGCCGCCGAATCGTTCCTCTCCAGGCCCTACGACGCCCGACCGAAGCCGGAGAGCCCGGACGAGAGACCGCCATACCAGGGGGCCAACCCCATAGCGGACATGTGGAGCGCCAAGGCGCTCGAGTACGGCGGCAAGTACCTAAGGCGCGCCGTAAAGAACGGCGAGGACGTAGAGGCCCGCGGTGCCATGATGCTAGGAGCCTCCCTCGCCGGGGTGGGCTTCGGCTCTGCGGGGGTCCACATCCCACACGCCTGCGCCTATCCCATAGCCGGCCTCAAACACGAGTGGCAACCTCCCGGCTACCCTGAAGACCACCCCTTCGTCCCGCACGGCTGGTCCGTAATCGTCACCGCCCCCGCCACCTTCCGTTTCACCTTCGAAGCCATGCCGGAGCGCCACAAACAGGTGGCCGAGCTGCTCTCCGGCGAGCAAATAGACCGGCCGGACGAGAACACACTACCCGAGATCCTTATACAGCTCATGCAAGACGTCGGCGCCCCCAGAGGCATCCGCGAGCTTGGCTACACAGAAGACGACATAGACGACCTGGTGGACGGTGCCACAAAACAACAACGTTTGCTGGTCGGCTCCCCGAGAGAGACCTCGGAAGAAGACCTCGCGAACATCCTGCGCGAGTCGATGGAGAACTGGTGATGGAGCCTTCAGCCAGTCAATGGCAGGCGAGGCGTTACAGGGTCAACGCGGCAAAACCCACCTGACCAGCGTTGGAGTCAGGGCACACGTCGAGCGAGAAAAGCTGAAAGCTAATTGCTGAAAGCTGATAGCGTTCGACCGAAGGGAGAACAAATGGACGAGTTGCGTCTGTACTTTTTCGAAT
>DASUPX010000151.1:0-2577 GCA_036280905.1 Rubrobacter sp.
CTCGAGCACGGCCCGCTCCCGCTCCCGGGGCTCCCTGCGCCCCCACTCGCGGGCGTTGGAGCCGAGAACGAAGCCGGTCAGAACGCCGACCTCCTCCCCCGGTGGTGAGTTGTCGCAGGTGATCTTGCACGGTCCGCTGTCGCCCTCGGCGCGCCCGCTCAACCCCTTCTCCCGCCAGAACGGCGCCCCGTAGACGGCGTGGCATTTGATGACGGCGCCCATGGGCATCCTCTGCGACAGACCCTCGTACGCCGCCGGAAGCGCGGGAACGTACTCTATTCGCCCGCGCAACGCGGGCGGCACGGTAACGACCACGGCCTTCGCCCGGACGGAGGCGCGGTCAGACTCCACGAGCACGGCGTCCTTCTCTTGCACGATGCGGCGCACGGGTGAGCCCACCACCACGCGCCTGTCCAACCCGCGGGCGAGGCGGGTCGAGATCTCCGCAGCCCCGCCGTAGAACCTGTACTCCTCGGCGGAAGCCTCTATCTCGAAGAGGCCCCCGAAGCTTCCGGACGACGCGATATCGGAGAGCACCCCGAGCAGAGAGACGTCGCGGGGCTCGCAGGCGTATAGCGACTCCACGGCGAGGTCGAAGTAGAACCTGGCGCCGTCGCCCTGTATGTGCTCGAGCTTCCACGTTTCGAGCGTCTTTCCGTCTAGATCTGCGGCATCATCCGCCTGCCAGGGCGCGTCAGCGGGCACACCCCTGGCCAGCTCACCGAGCTCCCGGAACGCCCTCTCGACCTCACCGGGCGAGCCCGGATCGGCGAACGGGACCTCGCCCTCGTCGTCGTACTCCGAGCGGCGTCCACCCTCATAGAAAACGGTGCGACCGGGAACGTCTGCGGGAAAGGTCCCGACCCCGACCTCGCCGGCCAGGGCTAGGATGCGACGCTGTTCTGGGCCAGCCCACTGGCCGCCCATCTCCAGGCTCACCCCGCCTGCGCTTCCCGCCTTCGTCCGACCGCCAACCCTGTCCTGGGCCTCGATCACAGTTACCGATACGCCGGCCGCATCGAGTCTTGTGGCGGCCGTTAGCCCGGCTAGCCCAGCCCCGACGATCACGACGTCGGCCGCCGCAATCGGGGACCACGGGCCGCCGCTCATCCGATCGCCTCCATCCCGTCGCTCCTTGCCTTCACCCCGTCTCCTTGTGCGAAAGATATCATATCGGGGAAATCGGACTCTAGTGGCTACCGAGGCGCTCGGCCAGGGTCTTGCCGGTAGGGGGTTGCCCGGTTCTCTCGGCCTGATCGTCAACCCTGGCGAGGCCGCGCTGCACGTACCTGGCGCCTAACCACCGTAGGGGTTCGGGCTCCCAGGAGCGAGGCTCGTGGTTGACGGAAGGAAGGCTGGTAACGGCGGTGTCACGGCCGAGGATAAGGTCGGCCAGCGTTCGGCCTGAGAGGTTGGCTGTGGCCACGCCCTGCCCGGTGTAACCGCGGGCGGTGGCGACGCCTTCCGAGGGGTCGTAGGACATGGTCGGCATCCAGTCGCGGGGCATAGCCAGCGGTCCTCCCCAGGCGTGGGTAAACCGGACCCCCCGTATGGCCGGGAACCACTCCTGCGCCGTGTGGCGAAGCATCTCGTGGGTGGCCTCGTGGCTGTCGTACTCGTCCTGTATGCTCGAGCCGTAGTGGTAGGGTGCGCCGCGGCCCCCGAAGAGTATCCGCCCGTCGGCCGTTCGCGAGAGGTAGTCTACGGTGTAGCGATTGGATGCCACGCACTCGCGGCCCTCCCAGCCGATCTCTGCCCACTGCGCCTCCGAGAGCGGCTCGGTCAGGACGATAAGTGAGTAGATGGGGAGCACCTGCCGGCGCAGCTTGCGCAGTCGCGCCAGGTACGCCTCGCCGGCGAGCACGATCGCCCCGGCCCGTACCTCGCCAGCCTCCGTCGAGAACCTCGGGTTGCTGCCTCCCTCGTAGTCGGTGACGGTGGTCCGCTCGAAGATCTCACCGCCGAGGCGCTCCACGGCCCTGGCCAGCCCACGCGCGAGACGCGCCGGCTGGATGGTCGCGCAGTGCGGGTTGTACAGACTCGCCCTGGCACCGGTGATCCTGATGCGCTCTGCGGTCTCGTCCGCGTCGAGCAACTGCAAGTCTTCTTCCAATCCGAGCGTCCGGGCGGACTGGTAAGCATCCTCTATGGCCGGCACCTGTGCCGCCCCGCGGGCGACCCGAAGTTGCCCCCCACGGAAGTAATGGGCGTCTATGCCCTCGACCCCGGCGACCCGGCCAACCTCGTCGACGGCCCCGCGCATCTCGAGCAACAGGTCCCTCGTGGCGTCCCTACCGAAGCGACGCATGAGCTCGCCCGGGGTAACAGGAAACGCCGAGTTGCACCACGCCCCATTGCGTCCGGAGGCCCCGAACCCGGCGATCTCAGACTCCAGCACCACCACGCGCAAAGAAGGGTCCTGCCGGAGCAGGTAGTAAGCCGTCCAGAGACCCGTAAAGCCGGCACCCAGGATGGCCACGTCGGCGTCGGTGGGGCCAGGCAGAGAAGACCTCGGGGTGAGGTCCTCTCCCACCGTCTCAAGCCAGAAGCTGTAAGAATGGTAGTCTTTGGCCGCGG
>DASUPX010000152.1:0-3528 GCA_036280905.1 Rubrobacter sp.
CCCCTTCGAGGCCTGGCTCGGACACCGCGGCCTCAAGACGCTACCTTTGCGCATGGGCCGCCAGTGCGAGAACGCGCGGGAGATCGCGGGTCACCTGGCCGACCACCCGAAGGTGGCCAAGGTCAACCATCCAGCCCTCGAAGCTCATCCCGATAGTGCAACCGCAGGGCGTGTGCTCTCGGATACGGGCGGCCTCGTCTCCTTCGAGCTCGCGAAGGGGGGCCGGGAGACGGCTTTCGCCTTCCTCGACTCCCTCGAGCTCTGCGTCAAGGCCCCGTCGCTGGGCGATATCTACACGCTCGCCATCCACCCCGCCACCTCCTCCCACCGCGAGCTCTCGCCCTCCAGGCGCGAGCGGCTCGGAGTAGGGGAGAACCTCGTCCGGCTCTCCGTCGGCATAGAGCACCACCAGGACATCATCTCTGACCTCGATCAGGGACTAGCTAATAGCTAATAGCTATCAGCTGTTAGCTTATTGCGGCGGTTCCTGGAGGGGATAAGGTGCGTGGGAGAAGGCATCAGGTTTCAGGAGGACACTGGAATGAAGCTCTTGACCCGTTTTCGTTCGCCGTCTCTAGAGAGGCTAACTATTTCTTGCTGATAGCTGAAAGCTGATAGCTGACGGCTGATAGCTTCTAAAGTGGAAATCGTCTTCGCTAGCTGAGAAAGTGGTCGGTGGGAACAGTCGAACAGGAGGAGCTTGGCGATGGCGAATACGCACTACTTTCCCGAGGACAGGGTTCACTATGTCTGGGACAACGAGCAGGAGCCGGTGCTCACGATCGAGGCTGGCGACACGGTCGTCTACCACACCCGAGAGGTATCTGACGGGCAGATAGGAAGGGACTCTGATGCCGGCGTCCTCGCTGGCCTCGACTGGGAACGCGTCTACCCGCTGGCGGGCCCGGTCGCCGTGGCCGGCGCCCAGCCGGGGGACGTGCTGGCCGTCGAGGTTCTGGACATCCGCACGCAGGGCTGGGGATGGACCGCGGTTATACCCGGCCTGGGGCTCCTGCCCGAGGATTTCCCAGACGCCTACCTCAAGATCTTCGACCTGACCAACGGTGACTACACGCACTTCAAGGACGACATCGTCATCCCCATAGAGCCTTTCTTCGGCACAATGGGTGTCTGCCCGTCAGGTCCCGAGAAGCCCGTGATCATGCCCCCCGGACCGTTCGGCGGCAACATGGACACCCGCCACATCACGAAGGGCTCCGTCCTGTATCTGCCCGTGCAGCACGAGGGCGCGCTCTTCTCCTGCGGTGATGCGCACGCGGCGCAGGGCGATGGAGAGGTTTGCGTTACGGGCATCGAGAGCCCCATGTACGCGGCGCTGCGCTTCGACCTGATCAAGGACAGGAGCTTGCCCGCTCCCCAGTTCAGGACCCCGGGACCGCTCACCCCGCTGGTCGAGGAGAGGGGCTGGTACGCCACGATGGGTGTAAACGAAGATCTTATGCAGGCGGCGAAGGATTCGCTGCGGGCGATGGTCGAGCATATGAGCACGACCTACAGCCTGGAGCCCGTCGAGGCCTACCTGCTCGCGAGCCTCGTGGTAGACCTCAAGATCTCCGAGATAGTGGACCAGCCGAACTGGATCGTCTCCTCCTACCTGCCGCTCGCCATCTTCGGGAGGTAGGCACACACGCGCCGTCTGCGCTGAACCGCAAGTTCCAGCCAGCCACGGTCGCGCGCGAGGTTGGCGCGATCCGTCCGGGACAGGAAAACGTCGTCTCATCGTCGTAACGCTCGCCGTAACGTTTGGGAGACGCTGGTTCGGTATAGTGGCGTTGTGACGGTAGATACAAAGAAACGGGAGACCGGTGGCAACGGTGCTGCGGTATGGCTGGCCTGGTCGTTGGCCGCGCTTTCGGTGGCCATCTTTTCCGCCGCCAGCGTGCTTAGCCTCCTCCCACGGCCCTCCGCGGGCGACCCGTCCGCTATCAACACCTCCGGTGACACGGTGGGGTACGTGCTGTTCCTGGCCTTCCCCATCGTGGGCGCCGTCATCGCATCCAGGCGTCCGCGCAATCCCATAGGTTGGATCCTCCTTGCGGACGGCCTTCTGTGGATGGTCCTCGCGGTCGCCGACAGCTATTCCGCCTATGGCGTTGCAAGGCCCGGCTCCGTCCCCTATCCGGTGGCGGTAGGCACGATAAGCAACCAGTGGCTATGGATACCCACCGTGGGCCTGATCGGGATCTACCTGCTCCTGCTATTTCCGGATGGGAAGCTCCCCTCCAGTAGATGGCGTCCGCTTGCCTTTTTCTCGGCGGCGATGATCCTGCTGTCCGGCGTCGTCGAGGGGCTCGCCCCTGGACCGCTGGAGAACCAAGGTATGGTTCGCAACCCGTTCGGGGTCGAGTCGATGCCGTGGCTGGTGGACGCGTCGTACGTTCTCCTCCCACTGCTGCCGCTGTGTATCCTGGCGTCGGCGATAAGCATGGTGCTGCGTTACCGGCGTTCGGGCGGTGAGGTACGCCAGCAGATCAAGTGGGTCGCCTTCGTGGCCGCGTTCTCCGGCACGACGTACCTGATCGCCATGCTCGGCCAGTTGATCATGCTGGCCTTGTCGGAGGAGGACATATCTCAGGTTCCCTGGTGGGTCGAGATCGCGTTCGCGGCGGCCGTCCTTGGCTTCGCCGGGGTGCCCGTGGCCATAGGCTTCGCCGTCCTGAAGTACCGCCTCTACGATATAGACATCATTATTCGTCGAACCCTCGTCTACGGTTCGCTCACGGCCATGCTCGTCGCCATCTACTTCGGCGGCGTGGCGACGATGCAGACGCTCTTCCGCACCCTGACCGGCCAGGAGCAGCAACCGCAACTCTCCGTTGTCGTCTCGACGCTCGTAATCGCCGCGCTCTTCAACCCGTTGCGCCGCGGCATTCAATCCTTTATCGACCGGCGTTTTTACAGGCGCAAGTACGATGCCAGGAAGACCGTGGAAGCGTTCTCGGCCAGGCTGCGCGACGAGACTGACCTGGAGACCCTCAGCAGGGAACTTGCTGGGGTAGTCGAAGAGACACTGCAGCCTTCCCACGTCTCGCTGTGGCTGCGCTCGTAGCACGCTCCGGCTAGCGCCTGCGCGTGCGCACGCCTGCTTCGCAGGCTTGTCAGCACGGCGCTTCGCGCCTTGTCAGCACGCTCGGGCTTTTGCCCTCGCTTGTCGGCAACGCTTCGCCGGCTTCGCCAGGCTCGCTTTCGGCCAGATCCCTCTGGGGCTTGCACCCTTCCGCTCTGAAGCTTCGATGCCCGGGAAAGGTGCGTTGTCGAGGCCGCCGTTATGAATCGAGACGACTGGCTGAAAGCGAGAGCCTTCAGGCTCGAAGCGTTGCCGACAAGCGTAGGCGTTAGCCGGAGCGTGCTGACTAGCCGGAGCGTGCTCGGAGTTGCCTGGCGAGCTCTCGCGGTTCGGTCGTGGGAGTCTGGCAGGCGTACTGGATGCAGACGTAGGCCGTTGCCTTGTTCTCCCTGGCGGTGCGCTGGGCTAGGAGTGGGATCAGGCCCCCAGCCTCGTCGTCT
>DASUPX010000153.1:0-3856 GCA_036280905.1 Rubrobacter sp.
GTCCCCGTTGAAGCCATTTGCGGCCTCGAAGCGGGCGATCTCACGGTAGGAGGAATCGTAGATGACGTACACTCCGGGCGTCTCGCCCCAGGTGAGCACGGGCTCCCCACGGTAGGTCTGCGCCAGGAAGTTCATGGCCCGGCTGGACGGGCTCTGCATGGGATGGAACCAGGCTACCTGCCCCCCGTCGTCGACGACCAGCGCCCCCCCCTGCCCGCCGTCGCCCTCTTGCGGGGCGACGAAGATGTGTCCCGGGGCCGTACCGTGTGCCGGCACGGTCACCTCGACGGCGGGAGGGCGCAGGTCGGGGCGGGAGCGAAAGTGCCACGGTCCTGAGGGGTTCTCCGGCGAAGCGCCTGGCAACGGCCAGACCTCAGGAGCCCGCAAGGGGCCGGTACTCGGGGCTTGCAGGAAGCTTACCTTCTCCTGATCGTGTCCGAACAGGACGAGGCCGGCGATACCGCCCGCGGCCAGGCAGGCCGATCCGGCGCCCAGCACGGTGAGGAAGCGGCGTCGCGTGAACTTGTCTGTCATCCCTCTATCCAGTTCGCTCTGCGGGGCGGGCTCATATCTCTGGGAATAGGGGCTACGTTCCCAGGCTCTTCTCGGTCGCTGGTTCCTTCTCTTCACTCGAGGGGTTGACCATTACGAACCAGTAAGCACCGATCAGCATGACGAGGAACAGGACCAGCATCACGACAAACTCCAGATACTCCATCAACAAGGTACCGCCCCCGAACAGGGACATGAGCGTACCGCCGAAACCGACGATCATCCCTATGGCACCGGTGATGAGGATAGTCTTTATCATGTGCTCCTTTCCGAGGCGCTCGTAAGGCCACAAAAACCTCCCCGTGACGCCCTGTCAGGGGAGCCTCGACGATCTCCAACCCGGGTAATTATGCATGGGTTCGTGACCTGTTGCATCTGCCAGGTGGCCATAGTTGGCGACCTGCGGGCCATGAGGGTCTTTACCCCGTCGGCTCTGCTGCCAGGTACTGGTGAACCAACCTTACGGCCATGGCGCCCTCGCCCACCGCGGAGGCACAACGCTTGATCGAGCCCGAGCGCGCGTCGCCCGCCGCGAACACCCCCGGCATGCTCGTCTCCAGCAAGAAAGGCTCCCTCGAACGTTGCCGCCAGTCTTCCTCGTCGAGCACGGAGCGGTCCAGCTCCGTCCCCGTCAGGACGAAACCGCGCTCGTCGAGCCCGACGGTTCCCTCGAGCCAGTCGGTGTTGGCATCGGCGCCGATAAAGACGAAGAGGAAACGCGCCCCCAGGGTCTGGAGCTCACCCGGGTGTCCCCTCTCGACCACTACACCGGCCAGGCGGTCCTCCCCCATCAATACCCTGACCTCCGTGTTGGCGAGCAGCTCGATGTTGGGAGTGTTCATTACCCTGTCGACCAGGTAGCTCGACATGCTCTTGCCCAGGTCATCGCCCCTTATGAGAAGGTGGACCTTTCTCGTGTGTGCGGCCAGGAACAGCGCGGCCTGACCTGCCGAGTTGCCCCCTCCGACGACCGCGACCTCCTCACCCTCGCAGCGCTGCGCCTCGGCCTGCGTCGCGGCGTAGTGGATGCTTTCGCCCTCGAACTGCCCGAGGCTTTCCACGTCGAGCCTGCGGTAGCGGGCCCCACTCGCCACGATTATGCTGCGCGCCACGACCTCACCACCCTCGGAGAGCCCGATAATGAAGCGATTATCCTCCCTGCGCAGGCCGGTCGCCTCCTGGGGAACGGCCGTGCGGGCGCCGAACTTGTCGGCCTGCACGAGGACGCGGCTGGTCAGCTCGAAGCCGGAGAGCCCGGCGGGAAACCCGGGGTAGTTCTCTATGCGGGAGCTGGTGCCGGCCTGTCCTCCGAGGGCGACCGACTCGAGCGCCAGGGTGGAGAGGCCCTCCGAAGCCCCGTAGACCGACGCGCCGAGCCCGGCCGGGCCGGCCCCGATGACGACGAGATCGTAGGTTCTCTGCAGGGGGGCATCGACCCTGAGGCCCGTGGCGCGGGCGAACTGCAGGTTGGTCGGGTTCTTCAAAACGTCCTCGCCCTGCCAGACGGTCACGGGCGTCTCCGACGGTTTCGCGTTGAGGCTTTCGAGCAGCGAGCCGGCTCTCGGGTCGTCCTCCAGTCCCATCCAGACGTGGGGAACGCGGTTGCGGGCCGCGAACTCCCTGAGGCGCGCCGCGTCACCAGAGTGGCGCGAGCCTATAATCCTCAGGCCAAGGCCCTCCTTCATCATGTACGAGCGTCTGGCCAGAAACGCCCTGAGGATGATGTCCGAGATGTTTGGCTCCTCGGTGACGACCTCCTTCAGGCGCTCGCGGGTTATGAACAGCGCCTCCCCGGCCTCGCTCACCACGCCCGTCAGGTACATGGCCTGCCCCGTGAGCATGTTCAGCTCGCCGAGGAAGCGTCCCTCATGGAAAGTCCCTATGGTTCGCCACTCGCCGGGGAAGTCGTCGCCCACCTTCACTTCGCCTTCCAATACGACCACGAAGTCGTTCTCGGTATCGCCCGCCCTGAACAGGACGTCGCCGACCTCAGTGGTGCGCGTGTGCCCGTAGCGCTTGAGGATCTTGATCTGGTCCGTCCTCAGCCTCGGGGCCCTGGTGCTGCGTATCTCGTCCATACGATCGCTCATGCCACGCCCTCACCGATAGCTTTTCCCCATGCAACCATGATGCCTGCTGCGCCAGCCCGGCGCATCTTCTTGCTGGACCATGCCTGGGTACGCCCTCGTCCGTGACGGATCTGGCGCTCTGATATAGTGGCTTTCCCGCTATGAATCAGGAGGAGGGCCCCATGCATTTAGACGAGAACCCTTTCGCCGCCGAGGCCGAAGATTATGCTCACCTCCGCCCCACCTATCCGGATAGCCTCTTCACGTTCCTGGCGACCGTTGCGCCAGCACGCGGGGCCGCCTGGGACTGCGCCACGGGCAACGGACAGGCAGCCACGCACCTGGCGGAGCACTTCGACCGGGTCGTGGCAACCGACGAGAGTGGGGAGATGATCGCCCAGGCCCCGCCTGACCCCCGAATCACCTACCGGGTTGCCGAAGCGGAGGAGTCGGGCCTGGAAGATGGTTCCGTGGACCTCGTGACGGTGGCTTCCGCTATCCACTGGTTCGACCTCGAAAGGTTCTACGCTGAGGTAAACCGCGTGGTGAAACCTGGCGGCGCCGTGGCGGCCTGGACCTACTACACCCCCGTATTCGGAAACGAGGTCGATCCCATCATCCGGCGCCTGGCACACGACATCCTGGGTCCTTACTGGGACGAGCGCGTGCACTACGTGGTTGACGAGTTCCACGACCTGCCCTTTCCATTCGAGCCGATAGAGGCACCCTCCTTCCGGACGGACATGACGTGGGACATGCGGGACCTTCTAGGCTACTTCGAGACGTGGTCATCCTCGATCAAGTACCGCGAGACCAACCACGAGAGCCCCACGCGCCTGATCGAGGACGACCTGGCGAGGGCGTGGGGGGACCCGCAGCAGAGACAGGACCTCCATTTCCCGCTCTACATGCGCCTGGGAAAGGTGTAACGGGCGGTCCTGAATAGGGTGAGTTCGAAACCCGCCCTACGGGATCGTCAGAGGTCGCTTAGCTTGCTGGTCTCGAACCTCTCCAGGATCAGGTTGAACGCCTCCGTGCCGATGCGGGCTCCCCCCTCGAAAGGGTGCCCCAGGGCACCTACGGTAAAGAGCACAAGCCCTATCACAGCCGCCAGGGTCACCACCATGAGCCTGTGCGCCCACGTGCTCTCCAGGCCGAAGAGGTAGGTAAAGCTAACCGCGGCAATGCCCCCGAAGATCAGGACCGACCAGAGCACTCCGGGCACCCCCTCCTCT
>DASUPX010000154.1:0-21875 GCA_036280905.1 Rubrobacter sp.
GCTGCAACGGCAATCTTGCATGCAGTCTAAGCTAATGCCTCCAGGCTAGGTTTCCCAAGATCGTGTTTTCCCTAGGGGAAACGCGCCGGTGAAGGATGCCGGAGTGCCTGCCGTGCGCTACGTTTGAAGATGGAGCAACCGCACCCTGAGCCCGAGTCCGTCTCGACGCCGAGGAGATACACGCCGCTATGATCGCACCAGATCTCAGGAACGCCGACCGAGGCCCGTCCAGAGTACCAGACCAGAGGAGCCGCCTATGACCGACCCCGCGTTAGAAAGCTGGAAGGACGGCACCGCCAAGCGGGCCATCCTTGACTTTGTCGAGGCGACGACGAGGCAGGGTCCGAACTTCGTCGCGCCGGCGGACCGGATCGCGACCTTCGACAACGACGGCACCGCGGGCGGCTTCTTCTAGCGGCATGGTCCGTCCCTCGCTTAACGCTTCCTCCCACGCCTCCTGTTCCAGCCGCGAGCGGGCCGAGGCTAGGCGGGGCTCGTGCAGCGCCCTCTCGGCGGGCGGCAGGGCGACACCCGTGGCCTCGCGGTCCTCGGGCAGACCGTCGGCTCATCCTCCAGGTACCGGCGCGTCGTGCGCTCACGGCCCATGACCTCCGGCACACGTGCGCCACCCTTTTGCTCACCCGCAACGTAAACCCTCAGTTCGTGTCCGAGATGCTCGGCCATTCGACCATAGCCATAACCCTCGACACCTATTCCCACGTGCTGCCGAACGTGCGCGATCAGGCTGTGGCAGCGATGGAAGAGGCCCTTTCGTAGGCTACTGCTGCCGCATTGCTGCCACAGCCCCGGTCTCAAAGCCGGGGCTTTCTGTCATCCGCGGAAAAAGGCGCTCATTTGCAGGAATTTCGGTCCAGTAGGGGCGGTGGGACTCGAACCCACACGACCTCTCGGTCTCCGGATTTTAAGTCCGGTGCGTCTGCCGATTCCGCCACGCCCCCAGCGGTCAGGCCGCGAGTATAGCAGTTAGCCTTCCCGCTTCGTACAGCAACCTTCCTTGGGATAGGGGTTGCCCGTCCTCCGGAGGGTCCACTCGGCCACGGGGTTGGGAATGGCGCCAGAGATGTGGAGGGCTGTGAAGGCGTGCAGGCATTTCACGCTTCCCGTCGCCTCCTCCCGCACACCGGCGACGCGCGTCCCGTAGCGGGATCGGTGTTCGTCGTGGACCTCCTCCACCACGGGCTCGCCGAGCACCTCACGCGCCTCCCTGACGCCACCGGTCGACTCCACCCGAGAGATGGCGGCCACGAGGCTGGGACAGGTAGCCCAGAAGCTTGTCGGCATCTCGCGCGTGCGCTCGTTCTCGATCACGCTGGGCAATCCGAACGGACAGCGTGCAGCCACGCGAAAAGGCCGGGGCGAACGCCCAAGCTGCCGCGCCACAGCGTCCCGATCTCTAGAGCTTTCAGCCATTAGGCGTCAGCTATCAGCTTTTCCGTTTTCGGGGCTTCATCGCGCGAGAGTATATCGGCAAGGGCCAGGACGTAGGAGGGCGGTTGGCCTTCCTCCACCCGGCTGACAGCTGACGGCTGACAGCTAATAGCTATCGTGTCTTCGGCACGATATACACCTGCTCGCCGGGCCTGATCATGCCGTAGTGCTCACGGGCGGCGCGCTCGATGCCGGCGGGGGTCTGGAGCTCTTCTATGGCGCGTTCCCTGGCAGTGTTCTGTGTGGTGGTCTTCTGGAGTTTCTGTTCCATAGCTGGGATCTCGTCCCGGTAGTGCATGATGTCCTGGAGGGGTTGAACGTAGGAGGCGAGGAGGAGGCCCAGGAAGGCCGCGTATAGCACGACCACCACCGGCCTCAATCTCCTGGGTACGCTCACCCCTGTTTCACCATGCTCCCTCTACACGTCCTCGCCCACGGTCGACACCTCAACAACATTCGTCGAGCCAGGCACGGACCCCGCCGTCCCGCCCGTAAGTATAACCTCGTCGCCGTTCTTGAGGTGTCCGGCCTCCCTGGCGGCCTCGATGGCCCCGCCGAAACGGTCCTCCAGCGAGCCCGCCTGATCGGCGTAGATGGAGGTTACGCCCCACACCAGCGCGAGCATCCTGACCGTGTGCTCGATAGGGCTTATAGCCAGGATCTTGTTCGGTGGCCTGAAGCGGGCGACCCTGATGCACGAGAGACCCGTCTGGGTCGAGGTCAGGATGGCCTCGGCCCCGAGATCTTCTGCCAACTCGCAGGCGGCGTGGGTAACGGCGTCGTAGCGGTCGCCGCGTCCCCAGGAGGCCGAGGCGGGAATATCACGCCCGTAGTTGATGGCGCCCTCCGCGGCGCGGCAGATGCGCTCCATCTCCTGCACGCTTCCCTCCGGAAAGCGCCCGACGGCTGTCTCACCCGAGAGCATCACGGCGTCGGCCCTGTCGAAGATAGCGTTGGCCACGTCGGAGACCTCGGCGCGGGTCGGGCGGGGGTTCCGGATCATGGAGTCGAGCATCTGCGTGGCCACGATGATCGGTTTGCCAAGGCGCCTGCAACGGGCGATCATGCGCTTCTGTTCTATTGGCACCCTCTCGGCGGAGAGCTCTACGGCGAGGTCACCACGGGCCACCATGATGCCGTCGGAGGCCGCGATGATGTCCTCTATGTTGTCTATGGCCTCGTGCTTCTCGATCTTGGAGATCACCGGCGCGTTACCGCCAAACTCCCTGATCCTCTCCTTGACCTCCCTGACCTCGTCGGCGGTACGCACGAAGGACATGGCAACCCAGTCAGGATGAAGCTCCTCCATACCGAAGCGCAGGTCCTCCACGTCTTTGGGCGTGAGCCCCCTGATGGAGAGCGTGGAGTCGGGGAAGTTCAGGCCCTTGTGGGACGAGACGGGGCCGCCTTCCAGGACCTCGCAGACCACCTCGCCGTTCTCTATGCTCTCCACGCGCAGGCCGATGAGGCCGTCGTCTATGAGCAGGCGGTCGCCGGGCTTCACGTCCTCGGCCAGGTTCTCGTAGGAGGTGGAGAGCCGGCTCGCGTCGCCCGAAAAGTCCCCGGCGGCAAGCGTCACGCGGCTTCCCTCCACCAGCTCCGTCCCGTCTTCCACGTTGCCGGTCCGGATCTTGGGCCCCTGCACGTCCTGCAAGATGGCGACGTTGCGGCCCGTCTCGGCGGCGACCCGGCGGACGATCTCGGCGTTCTTCAGGTGCATGCTGTGCTCGCCGTGGGAGAAGTTGAACCTCGTTACGTCTACCCCGGCCCGGATCAGGGACGTTATGGACTCCTCGGTGGAGGTCGCCGGGCCAAGCGTCGCTACTATCTTCGTCCTGCGCAACTCTAGACCCCTCTTCCCGGCTGGACCCTCGGGTTGAACGCGGCGCGGCCGGGATAGAAAGCAGCCTCGCCCAGGAGCTCCTCTATACGCAGGAGCTGGTTGTACTTGGCCACGCGCTCCCCGCGGGCCGGCGCGCCGGTTTTGATCTGGCCGGCGTTCACGGCCACGGCGAGGTCGGAGATCGTCGCGTCCTCCGTCTCGCCGCTGCGGTGGCTGATCATGGTGGTATACCCGGACTTGTGGGCGAGCTCCATGGTCTCGAAGGTCTCGGTCAAAGTGCCGATCTGGTTGACCTTGATGAGGATGGAGTTGCCGACGCCCTCCTCTATGCCCCGCCTGAGTATCTTCGGGTTCGTAACGAACAGGTCGTCGCCGACGAGCTGTACCCTGTCACCGAGCCGTTCGGTGATCATGGCCCAACCCTCCCAGTCATCCTCGGCCAGGCCGTCCTCGATGCTGAGGATGGGGTACTGGTCGCACAGGCCGACGTAGTAGTCCACCATCTCCTGTCGGGAGAGCTTCTTGCCCTCGCCGGCCAGGTCGTACTGCCCGTCCTCGTAGAACTCGGATGCCGCGGGGTCGAGCGCGAAACCGATCTGGTCGCCCAGTGAGTAACCGCTCCGCTCCACGGCCTCGGCGATGAGCCCGAGCGCGGCGCCGTTGCTCTCCAGGTCGGGGGCGAAGCCGCCTCATCTCCGATGCCGCCGGAGAGTCCCCTCTCGGCCAGCAGCTTCTTGAGACCCTGGTAGACCTCGGCCACCGAACGCAAAGCCTCATGGTAGGTCTCGAACCCGATGGGTACGACCATGAACTCCTGGAAGTCCACGTTGTTGGCGGCGTGGGCGCCGCCGTTCATTATGTTTGCGCAGGGAACAGGAAGGGTGTAAGCGCCAGCCCCGCCAAGGTACCGGTACAGGGGGAGCGCGGCGGCCTCGGCCGAGGCTTTGGCAGCTGCCAGGGAGATGCCAAGTATGGCGTTGGCCCCCAGCCGTCCCTTGTTCTCCGTTCCGTCGGCCTCTAGCATGGTGAGGTCCAGGGTCCGCTGGTCTGTCGCGTCCAGCCCGACTACCGCCTGCGCAAGCTCGGTCTCCACGTTCAGAACGGCGTTGGAGACGCCCTTGCCACCATAACGGTCTCGCTCCCCGTCCCTGAGCTCGACGGCCTCGTTCTGGCCGGTCGAGGCCCCGGATGGCACCGAGGCGCGGCCGACGAAGCCGCTCACCGTGGCAAGCTCCACCTCCACGGTGGGATTCCCCCTGGAGTCCAGAATCTCACGCCCGTGGACCGCGACGATCTCAGTCATCATCCTCCCCTTTTTAGCTTCTAGCTATCAGCTTTCAGCAGCCAGCTGACCAGTAATTAACGGTGTGCCCGAACACCCACGTTCCCCAAACCTGTGCAGCGGGCCCTTTTCACTAGGGTCCTGTTGGCTTCTCCCCGAAGACGTCAACTTCCGTAGCTGACGGCTGATGGCTGACTGCTCTGCGCTAACTCTACGCGCTGCCGATCCGCCGCGCCACCGGTCTACCTGAAGCCTGAAACCTGATGCCTACGCGGGCTTGTATCCTTCGAGGTACTTCACGTCACGCTTCTTCTTCTGTTCCTCCAGCCACTTGCTGAAGGCTTCTGACTGCTTCTGGGAAGCGAGCTGGGCCCTTATCTGCGACTCGACCTCGTCCAGGGGACGGACCTGCTGGGGTTTCTTGTCGGTGACCTCCAGCAGATGGTAGCCGAACTGGGTCTTGACGGGGCCGACGATCTCGCCTTCTTCGGCGCCGAAGGCCGCCTTCTCGAAGGGCGGAACGGTCTCGCCCTTGCCGAGGCAGCCGAGATCGCCACCCTTCTCCGCGCTGCCGGGGTCCTGGGAGTACTGCTCGGCGAGCTTGGCGAAGTCATCGCCGTCTTCGAGCTGCTTCTTCACGTCCTCGGCCTTCTGCTTCTGGTCCTTGCCGAAGAGGATGTGGCTGACGCAGACCTGCTCGGGGGTGGTGAACTGGGACTCTTTGTTCTGATCGTAGAACTCCTGGATCTCCTCGTCCGAGGGCTCCGCGTCATTGGAGACCTGCTCCTGCACCTTCTGAACGGGAAGGTTCTCGCGTATGTCGTCGCGCAACTGCTCTTCGGTGATGTTGTTCTGCTTCAGGGCCTGCTCGTAGGCCTTCTGGTTGCTCAGGTCCTGCCCGGAAGAACGGGCCTGCTCGCCCACCTGTTTCTTGATCTTCTCGATCTCCTGGTCCACCTCTTTGTCCGAGACCGTGATGTTCTGCTCGCTCGCGTAGGCCTTCGCTATCTCGATGCCGACTAGCTGGGGCATGATCTGCTGTATGGCGGCCTTGTATTGCGGGTCATCCTGCGAAAGATCCCCGAACCCGCTCTGCTCGGCGAACTGGTCGAGCTCACCCTGCGTGACGCTGCCACCATCGAAGGTCGCTATCTTCTTCGCCTGGGAATCCGTGTTGGTCTGCGGGTCGGCCGCGTTGCAACCAAGAGAGGCGAAGAGAACCACCAAGAGAAAGACGGAGACGTACAACACCCTGTTGAAGAGAAGCTTGCCCAAGACGACCGAGAACCTCACTACCTTATAGAAGCCAAAACCGCCCGGGATTATAGCACGCGCAATGGAGCAATCAGCCATCAGCAATCAGCCATCAGCTTCCCCTGCTGGCTGCTGAAAGCTTACGGCTGATAGCTTGCGAGCGCCCTAGCGCAAGCGGATCAGCGCGAGCGGATCACGGCCCGCAGGGTCTCCTCGGCGAGCGTTAGAGGGTCCTGTTCGTCTGCGCGAACGGAGATCCTGCCCGTCCTCGTGGTGACGGTACCGCCGGTCGCCCTTCTTATGAGGGCGGGGGCTGCAGAGCCGGCGGTGGCACCCGTGACGGTGAGGTTCCCCGAGCGGAAGGTCACGGAGCTGGCACCTGACTCCCGAGCGAGGATCTTGACCCGCGAGAGGCCGAGGAGGTTCCTCGAGGGTTCCGGCAGCTCCCCGAACCGGTCGACGAGCTCCTCGGCCAGATCCTCCACCTCGGCGAGGGACCTCAGGCCGGAAGCCCTGCGGTAGAGGTCGACGCGTTCGATCTCGTCCATCACGTACCCGGGCGGCAGATAGGCGTCGAGGGTAAGCTCCACGATTACGGGCCGCTCCTCGGCACGCTCCTGCGGCTCGCCCTTCGCCGCCGCGACGGCCTCCTCCAGGAGGTTCAGGTACATCTCGAAACCAACGGCCGCAATGTGCCCGGACTGCTCGGCCCCAAGGAGGTTGCCGGCGCCACGGATCTCCAGGTCCCTCATGGCGATCGCGAAGCCGCTCCCGAGCTCCGTGAAGTCAAGCAGGGCCTCGAGGCGCTTCTGGGACTCCACCGTCGCGCCAACGGGGGCGAAGAGGTAGGCGTATGCCTGCTGCCTGGAGCGCCCGATCCTACCCCGAAGCTGGTAGAGCTGGGCCAGGCCCATCGCGTCGGAACGATCCACGATAAGCGTGTTCGCGGTGGCCACGTCGAGTCCGCTCTCGACGATGGTGGTGGTGACGAGAACGTCGGCCTGCCCGTCGAGGAAGTGCTGCATGACCCCTTCGAGCGCCCGCTCCGGCATCTGCCCGTGCGCCGTTACGAAGCGGGCCCCCGGCACCAGCTCGCGCAGCCTCTCCGTGACCGCGTCGATGCTCTCCACCCGGTTGTGCACGAAGAAGGTCTGCCCGCCGCGCGCCACCTCCCTCTCTATGGCGTTCTTGACCAGATCCTCGTCGTAGGGTCCGACGTGGGTGAGGATGCTGCGGCGTCCGGCGGGGGGCGTCTCGATCACGCTGATGTCACGTAGCGAGGCGAGCCCCATCTGCATGGTGCGCGGGATGGGGGTGGCCGTCAGCGTGAGCAGGTCCACCGAGGCCTTGTACTCCTTGATGCGCTCCTTGTGCTTGACGCCGAAGCGCTGCTCCTCGTCGACCACCACGAGCCCCAGGTCCTTTGGTGCTATCTGCGACCCGAGCAGGGAGTGCGTACCGACGAGAACGTCCACTTCCCCGGCCGCGAAGTCGGCCAGTATCCTGCGCCTCTGTGCCTGCGGGGTGAAGCGTGAGAGGCTCTCGACCCTGACGGCGTAGGCGCCGAGCCGCTGCCTGAACGTACGCTCGTGCTGCTGCACGAGGATGGTGGTCGGGGCGAGCATCATGGTCTGCTTGCCGGCGAGCGCGGCCTTGAAGGCGGCCCTCACCGACACCTCGGTCTTGCCGAAACCGACGTCGCCGCAGACCAGGCGGTCCATGGGGTGCGGCCTCTTCATGTCCGTCTTGACGGCGGTGATGGCGGCTTCCTGGTCGGGCGTCTCCTGGTAGGGGAAGCTCTCCTCTAGCTCGAGCTCCCACTCTCCGTCCTCGGGGAAGGCTATGCCAGGGGCCGTCGCCCTCTGGGCGTGCAGGCGCAGTAGCTCGCCCGCCAATGCCTTGACCCTCTTCCTGACCCTGTCCGTGACCTGCGTCCACGTCGCGCCACCGAGTTTGTCGAGGCGGGCCCCCTCCCCCCCGACGTACTTGTGCAAGAGCTCCATCTGCTCGTAGGGAACGAAGAGCGTATCCCCGCCACGGTAGCCGACGCGCATGTAGTCGCGGGTCGCGCCGAGAACGGTCTGGGAAACGAGCCCCTCGAAACGGCCTATCCCCTGCATCTCGTGCACCACGAGGTCCCCGACCTTCAGGTCGGCGAAGGAGCCCAGGGAGCGTCCCCCCGAACGGCGCCGCGACTCGCGCCTGCGCCCGAGCAGCGAGTCCCTGCGGAAGACGGCGATGCCGCCGTCGGGATAGGTGAAGCCTTCTTCCACCTCGCCCGGGACCGCGTATAGACCAGGGGGCAACGTCGCATCGACCCGCTCGGCCTCCCGCATCTGGCGATTTATCTCCCCGAAGGCGTAGATGGTGCGCCTCGCCTCCCCGACGGAAGAGCAGGCGACAAAGACCGCGAGCCCGTCCTCCACGAGGGTGTCCAGCCTCCTGGCGGCCTCCCTGAGGGTGTCGGAGAAGGCCACGACCGGGGGGGCGGAGACAGCCTCCCCCTCCTCCCCGAGGGAGAACTCCACGTCGGGCGCCGGCGGCTCCGTGTCGTAGAGGTCGGGAACGAACCCTTCTATCTCCTCGGGAAGGTCCTCCTGCGGCTCTTCGCGCCAGACCTCCACGCCTTCGGGGAGAAGCCCGCGCGGGGAGACGGGGTCGAGGCCGAGCAATAACCGGTCCAGGCCGGGGACTCGCACGCCGCGGCGTGCCTCTTCTGGGAGGCCATCATCTGTGGCCGCGAGAGCGGCGAGATCTCCTTCCCGCGCGGCGAAGACCGTGACGGCCTCCAGCTCGCGCACGACGCGCTGGGTCGCCAGGGAGACCGCGCGGACGCTCTCGACCTCATCCCCCCACCATTCCACCCTGATGGGCGACCGGCGGGTGCTCGGGAAGATGTCGACGATCCCACCGCGCACCGCGAACTCGCCAGGCCTCGAGGCCCTGTCCACCCGCTCGTAGCCGAGGGCGACCAGCCGCTCCAGCGTCGCGTCGAGCTCTATCTCCGTCTCGGCGGCGAGATAGAGCGGCTCATAAAGCGGTGTCCGCTCCATGAGAGCTAGTGGCCCGGCCACCACCACATGGGCCGAACGGAGCGAGCGCAGCGACCTCTGACGCCGCCCGACGCGTGTTACCGCAGGTTCGAACACGTCACCGTAAAAGACACCGCGGGATGGAAGGTGCACGACTAGGCCGTCGGTGAAGACGGCGGCCTCACGCGCGTACCGCTCGGCCGCCTCCTCGCCAGCGGCGAGTAGGAGCACGGGACGGTCGGCGGTCGCCGCCAGGTAGGCGCGTACCCTGCGCGGGGCACGAAGAAGTCTCGATTGCGTCCTTTCGCTCACCGGTAGATTCTACCCCCAAAGGTCGAAGTTCATGTGACGGGATCCACCCCTGACCAGCACCTCTGGGATAATCTTCCGGGTCGAAACACGAACACTGGAGGATCTTCCTATGACCGTTCTAGACGAGTTGAACGAACGGGGCGCCGGTACCCTGCCCGGCCTGATCGGGCTGGAGATAAAGGGGGCCGAGGAGGGTGTAATCTCGAGCCGCCTCGCACTCCGCGACGAGCTCATGGCCCCGAACGGCTACCTGCACGCGGCCACGGTGGTGGCCCTCGCTGATACCTCCTGCGGCTACGGCACGTTCGTCAACCTGCCAGACGGCGCCGAGAGCTTCACCACCATAGAGCTCAAAAGCAACTTCGTCGGAACGAAACGGGGAGGCGCGATCTCATGCCGCGCCAGGCTCGTGCACGGCGGCCGAACGACACAGGTCTGGGACGCAGAAGTCTCCGACGAAGAGAGCGGCAAGCCAATAGCACTGTTCCGCTGCACCCAGATGATCCTCTACCCACGCGGTTAGAGCTGTCAGCGATCAGCGGTCGGCTTTTCTGCCTGGCTGCTGCCGGCTGACAGCTGATGGCTTTATCCCGGTGATGAGCACGACGCTGCAGAGGATGAGGGCAAGCCCGGCGATGGTGCCGGATCCGAACGGCTCACCAAGGAGCAGGACGCCGAACAGGAGACCGAAGACGGGCACGAGCAGCGTGACCGTGACGGTGCTGGTGGGGCCCACGTTCTCGATGAGGCGGAAGTAGATGAGGTAGGCCAGGGCCGTCGAGAGCAAGGCCAACCCGAGCATGCACAGGACCACGACCAAAGACGGCGCCTGCTCGGGAACGCTGGCCGCGGAGAGCGGCAGGAGGAATACTGTAGCCGCCGTCAACTGGCCAATGGCCATACCGGTCGGCGGTATGCCGGAGAAGTAGTGCTTGGCGTAGGTGGCCCCCAGCGCGTAAGAGAGGGACGCCAGCAGCATCGCTACCACGGACAGCAGGACGGCCCCGTTCAGGGGCAGGGGGTCCCACCCCACGAGAACGGCGACCCCGAAGATCCCCAGGAGAATGCCGAAGATCTTTTTCGCCGTAAGGGCCTCACCCATCCACACGGCACCGACCATGGCCGTGAACATCACGGTGGTCGAGTTGATTATTGCCGCGAGGGAGGCCGTCAGGTGTATCTCGGCGGCGGAGATGAGCGAGAAGGGTACGGCGGAGTTGAAAAGCCCGAGGACCAGGAACGCCCTCCACCGGCTGCGGATCTTCGGCACGCGCCCGACGGCGAGCGCGTAGAGCGCCAGCACGGCCGCGGCGAGGCCAACGCGTAACCCCACGAGCAAGAAAGGCCCAAGGGCCGGCACGACGACGCGAATGAACAGGAACGCACCGCCCCACAACGCGCCGAGCACGATGAGGCCGGCGAAATCCCTGGGCCTCATATGGCACCTACTTCGAGCAGGAAAGACATCTCCAGGTTAGACGGGGGGCAATGCCATCAGATGCGTGAGCGTGTAGGACCGTGGACCTGATGGCTCATCGTTCCGTAGCAGCGAGCACCCTCGTCTCGTGCTCGAGCAGACGCTCCTTGAGGTGCAGGCCGCCGTTGAACCCACCAAGCGTGCCGTCTGCGGCGATAACGCGGTGGCAGGGCACCACGAGGGGCAGGACGTTGCGGGCGTTGGCGCTACCGACGGCCCTCGCTGCACCGGGCCGCCCGAGTGCGTCAGCCACCTCGCCGTAGGACCTTGTCTCGCCGAAGGGGATGCGCGTGAGCTCGGCCCACACCGCCTTCTGCCACTCCGAACCGGAGAATGCCAGCGGCACGTCGAAGGCCCTCCGTTCCCCGCTCGAGTACTCGGCCAGCTCCGCGCGCACCGGGGCCGTCTTCGTTGGGTCGGACCTTACGGTATAACCCTCATCTTCCAGATCCTCCTCCATGACCGGACCGTAGTTGCTCTCCACGAAGTGCAACCGTATCAGGGCGCCGTCTTCGTCCACTGCGAACACGAGCGGACCGGCGGGAGAAGCTACCTCGTCCACGTATGCCTTCAAGCTACCACCTCTCTATTCTCGTTCCGATCCGGCTCTTCTGCGAGGCTGGCCCACAGGTGCTGTGTGGCGTAGGCGCGCCAGGGCCTCCACGTCTCGGCGAGGGTGGCCACGCTCCGTCGGTCGTCCGGGTGTCCGAGCTTTCGGACGGCCTGCCTGACCCCGAGGTCCGTGGGCAGGAACGCGTCTGGGTCGCCGAGCGCGCGCATTGCGACGTAAGAGGCCGTCCACGGCCCGATCCCCCGCAGGCCCAGAAGCCGGCGTTCGACCTCGTCCCGGTCCGAGCCGGGGTCGAGCGAGACGTCACCGTCAAGCGCACGCGCCAGGGTTCGCAACGCCTCGGCCCTGGCCGCGGGCACGCCGAAATGGTCGAGGTCGGCACCGGCCACGTCTTCAGGACCGGGGAAGACGTGCGTCAGCCCATTCTCCGAGAGTAGGGAGGCCGGGAGGGGCGCGCCACACCTGGCTACGAGCCGTCCGGCGAGCGTTCTGGCCCCGGCCACGGAGACCTGCTGGCCGAGCACGGCGCGGAAGGCGAGCTCGGCGCCGTCCACGCTGCCAGGCACGCGCCGCCCGGGTGAACGGCGGACGATCGGCCCGAGCATCGGGTCGTCGCCGAGCACGTCGGTGACGGCGGCGGGGTCCGCATCGAGGTCTAGTAGCCTGCGGCAGCGTTGCACCGCGGTCCCGAGGTCCCTGAGTTCCTCCAACTCGAGCACGCACAGCACGTGGTCGCCGCCGTCGGAGAGCGCCACCGTGCCGGCGCCGTGCGGCAGGCGCAGCGTCCGCCGGTAGGTCTCCCCGTCAAAGTGCTCGACGCCGGTTACGGCCCTCGTCCCGAGGAACCACAGCATGCCGCGGGCGTCGAAAGGCTCCCTGAACGGCAGGCGGAGGGAGATACCACCAGATCCAGCGTCGCCCCGGTGGCGAACTCGGCGCAGCTCCCTCGGGGTGGCCGCGAAGACCTCGCGTATGGTTCCGTTGAACTGACGAACGCTGGTGAAACCAGCGGCGAACGCTATTTCGGTTATCGGGAGGGTGGTGGTCTCGATGAGCAGCCTGGCGTTGTGGGCGCGTCGGGCGCGGGCGATGGCGAGCGGACCGGCCCCGACCTCGGCCGCGAGCAGACGGTTCAGGTGGCGCTCCGTGTAACCGAGATGCCGTGCGAGACCGGGAACACCCTCCCTGTCTACAAGCCCGTCAGCGATGAGCCGCATCGCCCTGGCCACGACGTCGGCCCCGACGTCCCACTCCGGCGAGCCTGGCACGGCGTCGGGCCTGCACCGCTTGCATGCGCGGAACCCGGCTCCCTGCGCCGCCGCGGCACTCGGGTAGAAGCGTACGTTCGCACGCCGGGGCGTTACGGCCGGGCAACTGGGCCGGCAGTAGATCCCCGTTGAGGTGACGGCCACGTAGAAGCTGCCGTCGAAGCGGGCGTCACGGCCCTGCACGACACGATAGCGATGTTCGAAGTCTTCTAGCATGGTCGGATTGTCGCACCCAGGCGATGGAATTACTGGCGAGAATCGGACATCGGCACGGGACGATCGGGGAGATGAAACCAGGGTGGAGGGAGGCTACGGGTTACGGGTCTCAGGCATCGGGATCTCGCTGGAAGGGGCGTCATCGATGGTCGCGTTCGAGTTGCCTGGCTTTCTCGCGCAGGATGGTGATGGCGAGGTCAACGGTCTCGAGGTGGGTGCGCAGGCTCAGGATGGCGAGGCGCAGGGTGAAGCGGCCTTCGATCGTGGTCGATGAGATGAAGATGCGTCCATCTCGTTGCACGGCGTCAACCAGCTTGCGGTTGAACGCGTTGGCGTCTCCGCGCTCCGGTAGGTAGCGGAACGTCACGATCGACAGGTCCGGCGCGGGTCCAACCTCGAAGCGGTCTTCGTGCAGCATCCGCTCGTGGAAGTAGCGCGCGAGGAGCAGCTTCTCCTCCAGCGCGGCGCGAAACGGGGCGACGCCGGCGAGCTTGAGGGGGAGCCACAGGCGCAGCGCCCTAGACGGGCGCGTTAGCTCGGGCGAGAGATCGGCGGGGGAGATCTCGTCGCCGGAGGCGAGCACGTCCTGGTCTTGCAGGTAGCTTGCGTCGTAGTGGTGGGCGTGCAGGAGATGGCGGCCGTCCCTGACCAGCGCGATACCGCTTCCAAACGGCATAAACAGGCCCTTGTGCGGGTCCATGACCATGGAGTCCGAGCGGCCTATCCCCCGCAGCACGCGCCCGCCGTGCTCGGTAAGGGCGAAGGCCGCGCCGTATGCACCGTCGACGTGCAGCCAAAGATCGTGACGGCGGGCGACGTCCGCGATGCTGTCGAGAGGATCCACGGCGCCCGTGTCCGTGGTTCCTGCGGTAGCCGCGATAAGCCACGGTTTCAGGCCGGTCTTCGTGTCGGCCTCGATCGCTTCTTCAAGCGCCCCTGGGCTCATGCGGTACCGATCGTCGAGTGGAACGAAGCGCTTTACGGTCTCGCCGAGCCCTGCGATCCGGAGCGCCTTGTCGATGGCGTGGTGCGTCTGCGCGCCGAGGTAGACGACGGTCTTCTCGAAGTCCCTCGCCCTGAGGCCGCAAGCCTCCCTGGCCGTCACGACCCCGATGAGGTTGGCGATGCTTCCCCCGCTCGTGAGATCCCCCGAAGCCGACACCGGGTACCCCACGAAATCTGCCACCCACCTGAGGAGCACGCGATCCATACGCACCATCCCGGGCGACGCGAAGTACAGCCCGGCGTACTTGTTCAGGACGGCCCCCAGGTAGTCACCGAGGGCCGCGGCGTGCAGGTTGCTCCCCGGGATGTAGCCCATGTGGCCCGGCGAGCCAACGGTTATGCCGCTCCTGTTCAGGACCTGGTCCAGCAGCCCCAGGACCGACTCGGCATCCATTGGCTCCTCGGAGATGGGCGAGTCGTACAGCGCGCTACCGTCGTCATCGGAGGCCACGTACACGGGCCTGCGATCCAGGCCCTCCGTGAAGCCGTCGGCGTGGGCAACGACCCTGTCCCTCAGAAATGCTCTCCGTTCGGCGTCGGGGTCCAACGGACTGGACGCCAGCTCGAGTCGCCTCAACCGCTTCGTGTACCCTGCCTGGTCCTTACCGCCGGGTGCGGTGGCCGGCTCCGAAGGGGAGCGGCGTGCGTCCCGTTCCTCCATAGGCCACCTTCCTCGTCTCGCTTACCTCCAGGAGGATATACGAAGTTGCCAGAAGCCGTCGCGACCTTGCCGCGCGGACGGGACCGTTATCCGGGAAGTCCTATGGTACGGGGTATTTGTCGCGCAACAGCTCGTCCACGCCGACGAACTGGCGGCCAGAGCGCTCGAGGTGGTCGATAACTCCGGGTAGCGCGCGAACGTCCTGGGGATGGATGTCGTGCATGAGGATCACCTGGTCGCGTCCTTTCTTGTCCAGGCTGGCGACGTTCTTCACTATACCCCGCGGGTTGTCGGCCATGAGGTAATCCTGCGTGTCGATCGTCCAGATAACGGGGAAGAGCTGCTCCTGGCGGACGACCTTCCGGAAGGCGGGTAGCGCGTCCGAACCGTTGCCGTAGGGCTCCCCGTAAGGTGGGCGCATCATCTTCATCTCGTAGTGGTACCCAAGGGCTTTGTCGACGGCCTTCTGGGTACGCTCGAGCTCGTTGCGCATCTGCGTGGTGGAAAGTTTGGACAGGTTGGCGTGGTCGTAGGTATGGTTGCCGATGGCATTGCCGTCCTCGACGATCTGGCGCAGGAGGTCGGGGTGCTCCTCGACCTGGCTACCGACCACGAAGAAGGTGGCCCTCGTGTCGTGCTCTCGCAGGATGTCGAGGATGCGCGGCGTGGTTCGTGGGTTGGGTCCGTCATCGAAGGTGAGCGCGACCCCGTCCCCCGAAGTCCCGGTCTTGCCGTTGGTCGCCAGATCCGGCGAGGAATCTTCTTCCACCGCCGCGTCCCAGACGTTCTGCATCTCCTGGGACGAAGGACCGGGAAGCTCGGGCATAGGCCTGACCTCCACCGGTGAGACAGCCCGCACGTACTCGGGACCCGAAGGGCCACCGAAAAGCAACAGGCCCAGCCCCAGAACGGCGAGGAAGAGCACCAGCACGAGTACGAGCCGTCGCACCACGAAACGGCGCCGGCGCGCGTGCCTGAGGGCGTAGCGGGGCGGTGTCCGCCGCCGGACCGGGCGGTTCGCTATCCTCTGCCCGGAAACGGTCTGCTGCGGTCTCGGCCGCCGTGACCTGGCCCGTCGCGGGCGCGACGTGGGTTGTGGCCTCCGCGACCGATATTTCGTACCCACCCGCCGGCCCCGCGCATCATACGCCGTGCTCCCCATAGCGTACATGTTAATCGTTACGCAAAGAACGTGCGAGTCACCACCGCATGTGGTGCCCTACCCCGAATAGAGCCTACATATCGCATAATCTCCGCAGCTACGCCACGCAAGCGTCACGAACAGGGAACCGTGGGATCGGGGTCGTGCGGTGCGCGGTATCGTGCATAATTAGGTTGTATCGTGGAAGAGATAGGAGGATAAGGCGCCATGGGCGCTCTGCTCGCCGATCTCGTCAGATGGGTCTTCGACGTGGTCCACGCCTTCGGCTACGTCGGCGTGTTCGTCCTGATCCTGGCCGGAAGCCTGTTCCTGCCGGTGCCAACGGAGTTGACGCTCCCCCTCTTCGGGTTTCTCGTCGGGCAGGATCGCCTCTCGTTCTCGCCGGTCTTGCTCACGGCATCGGCTGCCAGGGTATCTGCCTCGCTCATCATGTACGAGATCGGGCTCAGGATCAGCGAGGCGCGCCTGCAGCGCCTCGTCAAGCGGCTCGAACGCTTCAGGCTCATCTTCGTATCCGACCTCCAGGGAGCGAGCAGGGTCTTCGAGAAACACGGGGGGAAGGCCATCCTGGTGGGACACCTGATCCCCGGCGTCGGCGCCCTGGTCTCGTTGCCCGCGGGCATGAAGCACATGCCCCTGCGCTGGCGTTTCCTTGGCTACACCGTGCTCGGGTGCACGCTGTGGACCGGCTCCCTGATCGGGCTGGGATGGGCGTTGGGTGCCCGGTGGCGAATAGTGGAGGCGTTCACGTCCTTCGTCGGGTCGGCCTTCCTGATCCTGCTGGTCTGCGCGGTCCTCTTGTTGTTCTGGCGCCGGCGGAGGACGCACGGGAGGATGGGACTACATCAGGCCGGCCATCACACCCCTCAGCAGAACGACGGCCACGACCCCCGTGACCATGGCAAGGGGAAGGCTACCACTGCGCAGGGCGACGAGCACAACAGCGACGGCCGCTAGCGCCTCGGCAGGCCCGCTAGTCAGGACCGCCGGGGCGACGAGCGAGACCAGTATCGCGCCGGGTATCGCGTCTAGCCAAGCCCCGGCCCGCTCCGAGAGCTCGAACCGGTTGGCGATCCAGAGCCCGCCCGCGCGGGTGGCGTAGGTCACCAGCGCCATAAGCAAGATGGCCAGCAGGATGGTGGGATCAAGATCCACGCCGCACCACCCCAGCCAGGCTACCCGCGAGGCCACCGAGCAGGATGTACCACTGCCCCGGCAGCCAGTGGTGGGCCGCCACGGATACCGCGGCCGCCACCATCCAGGGCAGGATGCTGGACCTCCCCTTCCACATACCGGCGATCAGCGCGAGGAATATGGCCGTGAACGCGAAGTCGAGGCCCCAGCGCGCGGGATCCTCGACCGCGCCACCGAACGTGACCCCGACGAAGGTAGAGGTGGTCCACGCGAGGGCCATCAACAGCCCCCCACCGATCAGAAAAGCCCCATCGCGGCGCCCCTTGTCGAACTCGCCCATGGTGAGCGCCCAGTTCTCGTCGGCCATGAAGTAAACGGAGGCGTAGGCCTTGAGGCGCGGCAACCTGGAGAACACGGGACCGAGCGCGGCACCCATCAAGAGGTGCCTGAGGCCGACGATGAGGGTGGTGAGCACGATCGCGGCCAAAGGCAAGGGCGACGCCCAGAGCCCCAGCACGAGGAACTGGGCCGCCCCGGAGAATACGATGGCGCTCATCAGGACGGCCTCAGCAGCCCCGAGCCCGGCCTGCCCGGCCAGCGTCCCGAAGACGAGGCCTATGGCGCAGCCGGTGATCGCCACGGGCACGCACTTCTTCGCCCCCGCGAGCGCACCCCCAAGGGTGAAGGTGACCCGCTCCTCCGTAGGCGTGGCTACTTTCTGCTGCACGCCTCTCTAACCCCGGGACACGCCGTGAATCGACGAGCTTCCGCCACCGACCGAGGGCAACCGTGTTACATCGAGGCGCCAGCTACGCCCGCGTCGGCGATAACCCACCATCCCCGGATAGCGTGCCGGCGAGGCAGATGCCAACACCTCTCTGACCCCCATCTCGCGGGCCAACTCGCCAGCCCCACGATACAACGCGCGTGCCAGCCGCTCCTCGCCCGCCCACGGATCGACAACGAGCAAGCCCAGGATCAAACGCTTCGACTCTGTCCTGTAACGCACGGCGCCAAGGACTCGCCCGTCCTCCTCCGCGACCACGAACCGCTCCTCGAAAGAGATCCAACGCGGCATGCCGTTTAGCTCGAGCAACTCGGCGACCGCAAGCTCGTCCCCCGCAAGCCCCCAACGTACCCCGATACCCTCTGTCCCAACCGACCCCAGACGGGCAACGTCGCCACCACGAAACCTCTTCAGAGCCCGCGCGATCCTGCGCCCCTCAGCCTCCCGCAACAACTCCGCCTGCCTGATCTTCGCCATCTCTAGACCGAACGGATCGCCCATAGCCAGCCTCCTCACCAACTGGGGTATAATTGTCACGCTGACTTGGGACAATTATAACTGGCATGGTGTCATAGGACAATAGGCTGATTATGGATTTGAGAATAAATTCAAAGAGTCACGTACCGGTGCACGTACAGCTGGAAGGCCAGATCAAGCACCTCATCCTGACGGGCAACTTCGAGGTGGGAAGCCGGTTGCCGAGCATCAGGGCGATGGCCGGATTTCTGCGGGTGAACCGCAATACGGTGGCGCGCGTCTTCTCGGCCCTGGAGCGGGAGGGGTACGTGGAGAGCCGGCGCGGTAGCGGGGTGTACGTGCTCGAGCCCCCCGTGGAGGCGGATGAGGAGAAGTGCCGGGAGGTAGTGGAGCGGGTTGTGGACCTTGCGGCGGCGCGGGACGTACCTGTCGAGGATCTGGCGTACGCGCTGCTGGCGCGGGCCGGTACGACGCCGCGGCAGAAGGTTCGCATCCTCTTCGTCGAGTGTACTCCTGCGGAGCTCGACCAGTTCTCCGATGAGCTAGAGGAGCAGTTGCCGGTCGAGGTGGAGAGGGTCCTGATAGGGGACCTCGAAGAGAGGCTCTCCGGCCTCGAAGAGGCGCCGTGGCGGCTCGCCGTAACGACGTTCTTCCACGTTCACGAGGTACAGGAACTCGTTGGACCGTTTGGACTGGAGACGGTCGCGCTGCTGGCCGAGGCGACGCTCGAGAGCCTGCAGCGCCTCATGGACCTGCCTCCCCAGACCCCGGTCGGGGTAGTTGGATGGGGCAGCACGTGCATGGACAACCTCTCCCGCTCCATCGAGGGAGCTGGCCTCGACCACCTCGACCTGGTTCAGGTCAACGTGGACGCGGGGCGGGGCGAGGCTCTGTCCACCATCGGGGAGGTCGAAGCCGTCGTCTGCTCCACCAAGACAGCCGGTAAGCTCCGTGAGATCGGTGTTCCCGAGAGCCTTGAGATCATTGAAGAGGACAGGATACTGGACCAGGGCGGTATCGAGATGCTGGGCCGCATGCTCCGCCAGATGCCCCCTGACACCTCTGTCGGAGACCAGCCCGGGGAGTAGAGGAGAGACCTCTACTCCCCGTGTAGGCTGAAGGCGGGCACCTCCCACCCCCTACCACGAGAAAATTGGACCGACTATTCCCGCTTCGCCCTTACCGGGTGGCCAGGGCGGCGCAGACGGCGCGCACTTCAGCACGCCGGAGGGCATCGAAGACACCTGGCGCCCCCTCGACCGGGCTGAGCTGCTCGTTCACGGATACCGTAACGGAGCGCTTGCCGTTCGGGCTCGCGGCCATGAACTGCGTATAGCCCGGGTAGTTACCCGTGTGGCCCCAGACGGTCCCGCACCTCGTCTCGTAGCGGAAGATTCCGAGGCCCGCCGAGTTCTTGCCAGGTCCGGGCGGCTCCGAGCTTCCGCCCGGCACGACCTGGCGTTGCTGCGCCCGTACCTTCTTGCTGAAGAGGTCACCCCCGACGTAGCCGCGCACGAAGTCGTTGAAATCGTAGGGCGTGGAGACCATGCCGCCGGCGGCCCACGGCCACCCCGAGGCGATGACCTCGCTTATATCTTCGGGCGGCTGCTCTGAGGGATCGTTATCGTAGCCGTGGATGTAGGGCGGCTTCAGGTTGACGCCTCGGGGCAGGCTGGTCTCCTTCAGGCCAAGCGGTCCGAGTACCTGTTCCTGGAGTTGCTCTTCGTAGGTGTCTCCGGTCGCGACCCGGACCATGAGGCCCACCGCTACGTTGTCCGAGTTGGAGTAGCGATAGTCGGAGCCCGGCTCGAAGTTCAGCGGCTCGTCCTCCACGTAGGAGAGCAGCTTCCGGGGCGTCGGCGCGTTTTCGGGGCTGGCCGAGAGCGCACGCAGGTAGCCTGGATCCTCGGTGAAGTTCGGGAGCCCGCTCGTGTGGTCCAGAAGCTGGCGCAGCGTAACCTCGTGCCAGGACTTCGGCAAGCCAGGCAGGTATTCGCCTATCGTGTCGTTCAACGACATCTCACCCTTGTCCACCAGCGAGAGGGCGACGGCGCCATTGAAAGCCTTGGAGGTGCTCGCCTGGCGCATACGGGCGTCCGCCCGCATCGGAAGATCTCGCTTCAAGTTGCTGACCCCGAAAGCGTGGACCTCCCTGTCGTTGCCGCGCTGGACGACAGCAATCGCCCCGGGAGGACCACCACGCCTCTCAACCAACGCCTTCATGGAGGCGTCGAGCACCGCATCGCGGGCCTCCGCGTTACCGGGGTTCCCCGCTTCGGAACTCGCGGCCAGCGCAGCTCCCCCGGCAAGCATCACCGCGAAGGCGATCGAGGCGAGCAGCAACGAAGTCTTCCTCATCCTGGTCCCTTTCTGTAGCGGGGCGAGGACAAGGATCCGGCAGCCCCCGTTGTACGGCCGAAGAATTATAGTCACGGGCGGACTCCGGCGCTGTGCGAAGGGCTACGGCCGCGCTCTACAGAAGCTTGCAGGAGGATCGGTCATCTTCGAAGCGGGCTTTCAGCTATCGGTTTCTGGAAGTTTCTCGCCTATTGCAGATAGCTCGCCTTCCACAAGCTCGGGTCCTCGCAAGCTGCTCTAGAAGTCGACGAAGTAGTCGAACGATCGCTCGTCCGGGACCGCGGAAGTACGAAGCGCCGCCCACTGGTGCAGGTCGTCCGGGGGTGAGATCTCCTCAGTGGTCCAGCCCAGGTTCGAGACGAAGAACGAGGCTGCACGGGCGATGCCGGGCAACTGGTAGTCGTCGAGGAAGATTATCCCGCCGGGTCGTACGAGTCGTCCGAGGTAGAAGAGGTCGACGAAGACCCGCTCGAAGCGGTGGTTCCCGTCGATAAAGGCGAGGTCGAAGGTCCTGTCTCCATCGAGGAAGCGGGGAAGCGAGATCTGGGAGTCTTCGGTGTGAAGCTCGACCATCTCCCTTACCCCCGCCTCGTCGAGAAACTGCAGTCCACAGTCGGAGAACCGCGTGGCCTGGTATGGGTCTATTGCCACATGGTGAGGAGACGGGCCCGAGTTCTGCAGGAGGCCCTCGCAGATGTGGAGCGCCGAGATACCGTAGCCGAGCCCGACCTCGACCGTACTGGTCGCCCGCTCCCGCAACACCCAGTCTCTCAGCGCCTCTCCCTCGGCGGCGCTAACCACGATCGGGAAGAGGTCGTGGAGAGAGCCATCTGAGCGGGCGACTGCGGTGCCACCATGCAGAAGTCGCGATACCACATCGCGCACCCGTCCTACGGCTCGGCCTTGATCAGGACGCTCCAATGATCCCACGCAATCTCTCCCCTGGTAGATGAGCCGGGTTGCTATCCGCGAACGTTGAAGCGGTTCATGGCCGCTTCTGGACCTTGCTCGAGCAGGAACTCGACCGCGTCGGCCGCGGCCGGGATGGCTTCTTTCACACCAGAATCCATGCGCGAGAGCACGTAGTCGGTGACGCCAACACCAACGGGCGGGCGTCCGATACCGACGCGCACCCTGACGAAGTCGTTGCCCAGCCTCCCGATGATGGAACGCAGGCCGTTGTGCCCACCGGCCCCACCCCCGACTTTGACCCTCACCGTGCCGGTCTCCAGGTCCAGGTCGTCATGGACCACCACGAGGTCCTCGGGCCTGTAGCCCGAGACGGCGGAACCGGAATTGTTCATGAACGTCGTCGGCTTGAGAAGCGTGGCCTCGACCAGACCAAGGGTGATGGGTGCGGCCTCGGCCTTCTTACGTTTGCGCCAGGAGCCGGCGTGGCGCGTGGCGAGCTCGTCGGCAACCAGGTAGCCGACGTTGTGGCGGGTGCGCTCGTAGGAGCGTCCCGGGTTGCCCAGGCCGACGACGACGGGGGACTCGAGGAGCCCCCCGTCGCCTTTCGCCTCCCCGCTGAAGAAAGAGCGGACCAGCCTAGGCCTGAACGTTCTGTCCGGCCGGGCCTTCGCCCTC
>DASUPX010000155.1:0-6919 GCA_036280905.1 Rubrobacter sp.
TGTTGGTTTTGCAGTAGGCAACGTAGGGTCGGACGATCCGAAAACGCCCCTACAGTTGGTTTCGGGCGGTCGCACCCACTTTACGTCGCCTCTCTGGATGGGACGCCGGTACCAGGGCATATCCGTACGGAGGTACAGGTAGATCCCCATCCTCTTTCCGATGCGCCCGGCGTCCGCATGCCGCACCATTAACGCCGTAATGCACAGACGGTTCGGGACCCACCCACGGTTGAAACCGTACGGGGTGATGCTAACATTTAGTTAGCTGGCTAACTAAATGTTGGCGGAAAGGAGCGTTGTGGGCGTCGGAAAAAGGATCGAGGATGAGGTAGGAGGATGGCCCGGGGTCGAGAAGAGGGAGCACAGGTTTGGCGGGGTCGAGTTCCGGGTGAACGGGCATGAGATCGGGCACCTCCATGGCGACAGGATGGCCGATCTCCCATTTCCGGTGAGGATGAGGGAGGAGCTGGTCGCCTCTGGCGAGGCGCAGGAGCATCACGTGCTGCCGCAGACCGGATGGGTAAGTTACAGGATCAGGGGCGACGGGGACATTGAAGGGGCTCTCGGGTTGTTCAGAAAGAACTACGAGCGGTTGACCAGGCGCGGGGCAGTCGGGGCATGAACATCTTCATGTACGGTGAGATAGAGCACTCCCGGCAGCAGCGCCCGAGGCGTTCGGCCAGGGGCGATGCGGGAGGACGATCACGCGTGGCGCCCGTTGCCTTCGAGTCGAACAGAAGATCGGTGGGCTGATGTCAGGGACACGTGCGGCTACAAACGGGCCGCATCCCGCAAGGCAGAACGCGAGCTTCACGCTCGCTAAGGTCTGCCGGGCGCACCGGGCCCACGTTGGGGAGCTGCTCTCCGCGCACGGTTTGCACGTTGGCCAGGACATGGTACTGGTAGAGCTCTGGCAGGACGACGGTCTTCGGGGCGGCGAGCTTGCCGAGCGGCTTGGCGTCGAACCACCGACCGTCACGAAGATGCTTAGACGGCTCGAGGTCTGCGGCCTCTTGGAGCGCAGGGCGGACCCGCAGGACGCCAGGAGCCTGCGCGTCTACGTGACGCCGCGGGGAAGGGAGCTAGAGGGTCCCGTAGCCCGGTGTTGGGAGCAGGCCGAGAAGACGGTGCTCGCGGGCATGAGCGCCGGTGACCGCCGGGCATTTCGAACGTTGCTTGATCGGGTAAGGAGAAACCTCGACCCCGAATTCGGGGCCGGGTAAGAGAATCTGATACGTCACACGGATATGGAGATGATGGAATTTGATCGGGAACGGTTATCTGAAGGTGGTGGGAATAGGCGGCACGTTGCGCGAGAACTCGACCAGCCTCGGCGCGCTCGGGAGGTCGCTCGCCGCGGCAGAAGACGCGGGGGCAGTCGTTGAGTTACTCGACCTCAACGAATTGAGGTTGCCTATGTACGAGCCGGGAAAGACGCTCGATGAGTACGACGAGAACGTGCGGCGGCTGGTCTCGGCGATACGTGGGGCTGACGGGCTGCTCGTAAGCACCGCCGCGTACCACGGGTCGCTCGCCGGCGTCACCAAGAACGCGCTCGACTTCGTGCACTTCCTCGGCGCAGACGAGCCTGCCTACCTGGACGGGAAGGTTGTCGGGCTCATCTCGACCGCGGGTGGCGAGCAGGCGGCCGCCAACGCGAACGCCGCCATGGTCAACGTGGTTCATTCGCTGAGGGGCATCGTCGCGCCGCTCACGGTCGGGGTCACCAGGGCCAGGCAGCGCACCGACGACTGGGGCGAAATCACGGATGAGAATTTCGGGAGACGGCTGGATAGCCTCGGCACGCTCGTCGCGGATCTCGCAAAAATGGTGGCGAGCGGGCGGGTCGAGGCGGTGGCGTGAGCGCCGAGGCGGCAACCACGATCAGTGATGAGGAGCACTCGAGGAATACCCGGCTGCTCCTCATCGTCGTGGTTACGGCCATCCTCGTCTCCGTTCTAAACCAGACGTTCGTCAACGTGGTGGTCCCAGACATCCAGAGCGACTACGGGGTTAGCCAGGGTCAGGTGGGGTGGGTGATCACCGCCTACCTGCTGGTCTTCGCCGTTGGCATCCCGTTGTACGGTCGCATCTCCGACCTCTACAGCCTGCGCCGCACGTTCGCGGTTGGTCTTGCCATCCTCGCTCTGGGCTCGCTCTTTTGCGCCCTGGCCCCCACCCTGCCCCTGCTCGTAGCCGGGCGCATCGTGCAGGGGATCGGGGCGGCCGCGATACCAGCCCTTGGCTTCGCGGCGGTGGCGAAATCCTTGCCGCCGGGAGAGCGCGGTACGGCGCTGGGCCTGCTGTCGGCGAGCGTCGGGGCCGGGGCCGCTATCGGTCCCGTGGCGGGTGGCCTTGTGGCCGGGCTCGTGGGATGGCACTGGTTGTTCGTGCTGACGGCGGTGATGTCGGTTGGCCTAATACCAGGTGCCCTGCGCGCTCTTCCCGACGCCTCGAAGGCCGAGCGGGTTGGTTTCGCGGAGGTTCTCCGGCGCTTCGACGTGCCCGGCGGGCTAGCACTCGCGCTCGGCGCGGGGTTCGCCCTTCTGGGCGTCACCGAGGGCCAGGTCAGGGGGTTCGGGTCCCCAGCCTCCTGGGGCAGCATCCTCCTGTCCGTCTTGTTCGCAGCCTTCTTCGTGTGGCGAACCCGGACGGCGCGCATACCCTTTGTGTCACCGCACCTGTTTCGGAACCGGGCTTTCCTCTCCACGTCGGCCGTTGGCTTCTTCATGATGTTCGCCAACGTGGGTAGCCTGATCCTGTCGCCGCTACTCCTCTCCGAGGAGAACGGGTTATCGGCGGCAGGCATCGGGCTCGTACTTGCGCCAGGAGCTCTGACCGTAGCGGTCCTCTCGCCGCTCACAGGCAAGCTCTCCGACCGGATCGGACCGCGGGCGCTCGTCAGGATTGGGCTCGTCATCATGCTGGTCTCCACGGTAGCCGTCTCGGCCTTCGCCGCGGGTGCCCCGGCGCTCTGGGTGAGCGCGGGCCTGTGGGGTCTGGGGCTCGGGTTCGCGGCGGTCAACTCGCCCAACGCCAACGCTGCCACGGCGACCCTCTCACCGGAGGAGAGCGGGGTCGGGCTCGGGATCTACCAGATGATCTTCTTTCTCGGCGGCGGCTTCGGGCCGGCGGTCGCGGCCACGTTCCTCTCTTTCCGAAGCACTCCGGGAACAGACGCCCTGAACCCACTATACGCCCTCGACGCTGCCGCCTACTCCGACTCGTTCCTGCTTGTGAGCGCCGCGACGATAATGGCCTTCGTTGCCTCTTTCGGGCTGAAGAAGGCTACTGGAAAGCAGACCCCGTGACGGACTACGGAAGGGATCTGGAGTTTGGCGTTAGCGTGGTGCCGCTGGCTGACCCTCCCGACTGGGCCGCACGCATCGCCAGGGCCGCCGACCGGTCGGGGCTCGACCTCGTGGGCATCCAGGACCATCCCTACCAGCGGCGCTTCCTCGATACCTGGACCCTTATCGCCACGCTCGTTCCCGTAACAGAGAACGTGCGCTTCTTTCCCGACGTGGCCAACCTGCCGTTGCGTCCGCCGGTCATGCTCGCCAAGTCCGCCGCCAGCCTCGACCTGCTCTCCGGGGGCCGGATCGAGATGGGCCTCGGCGCCGGTGCCTTCTGGGATGCCGTGGCCGCCATGGGCGGCCCGCGCAGGAGCCCCGGCGAAGCCGTGCGCTCCGTCGAGGAGGCCATAGAGGTCATGCGGCTGGTCTGGAGCGACGAGCGTAGCCTACGCTTCGACGGCGAGTTCTACTCGCTGCAGGGGATGCGACCGGGCCCCCAGCCGGCCCACGACGTCGGCATCTGGGTGGGTGCCTACGGACCAAGGATGCTGGATCTGATCGGGCGTCTGGCTGACGGTTGGGTGCCCTCCCTCGGCTACGCGCCACCGGAGCGCCTGCCGGGGATGCACGGCAGGATAGACGAGGCCGCCGAAAAGGCGGGCAAAGACCCGGGGGATATCCGCCGCGCCTACAACATCTCCGGCAAGATCGACGAGGAGGGCGACGGCCCGTTGGATGGCCCCGCCTCCAGATGGATCGAAACGCTAACCGGCTTCGCCGTCGAGCAGGGCATGGACACCTTCATCTTCTGGCCCTCAGAAGACCACGAGCGCCAGACAGGGATCTTTGCCAACGAGGTCGCTCCCGCCGTGAGCGAGGCCGTCCGAAAAGCCCGAGCGTAAACGTTGCCCCCTGTCGGGGCGGGTTTCGAACTCGCCCCGGGCTACCGGGCGTGCTGCTAGACTGATGGAGCAGTCTAGCGCGAGGAGGCCTTATGGGAAAGAAGGCGCATCGCAAGGCCGCACGCCGGCTCGCGATCCGGTTCGCCTGGAGGTATCTGGTCGGCAAGAAGAGTTCGTACAGCATTCTGAGCTTCTTGAGCGTGGGCAGCATCCTTAGCGCTGGCTCCATCCTGAGCATAGGGAGCGTGGGGTCCGTGCTCAGCATCGGAAGTTCGGGGTCTATCCTGAGCATCGGCAGCGCGGGCTCGATCCTGAGCATCGGCAGTTCGGGATCGATCCTGAGCATCGGCAGCGCGGGATCGATCCTGAGCATCGGCAGCGCAGGGTCTATCCTCGGCATCGGTACAGCGGGACGGGGCCCCTCCGGGCAGCAGGAAGAAGGTTCCCCGGAAGAACCCTGATGCGCTGTACGCAGAACCGGGGCAAAGGGTCCGTCAGGGTAGAAGACCTCGACCCCGCCTCTGTCGTCGCCGTGGCGAGGCGGGGCGTGCGGTTAACGTTGGGCGCAGAGGCCAGAGAGCGCATGCGCTCCTCGCGGAAACTGATCGAGGACGTGGTCGAAGACTCCCTCCCCGTCTACGGGATCACGACGGGTTTTGGGGCCCTGGCGAACACAAGGATTGCGGCGCACGAGCGCCTGGAGCTTCAGAACTCTCTCCTCCGAAGCCACGCCGCCGGGATGGGGACCTTCGTGGAAGGCGAGGTCGTGCGTGCCATGATGGCCATTAGGGTCAGGACGCTCGCCGCGGGCTACTCGGGCGTCCGTCCCGAGCTGGTAGACGCGCTGGTGGACCTCCTGAACAACGGGCTCACCCCGGCCGTTCCCGAGCATGGCTCCATGGGTGCCAGCGGCGACCTCGCCCCCCTCGCCCACATCGGGTTGTGCCTGATCGGTGAGGGCCTGATGCTCGTGGATGGCGAACCAGTACAGGGCGGTAGGGCCCTGCAAGAGGCCGGTCTGCAACCCTTCCGGCCAGCCACGAAAGAGGGCCTGTCCCTCATAAACGGCACCGACGGCATGCTCGCGATGCTGCTTCTCGCACAGGAGGATCTCAGCCTTCTCCTGAAAACTGCGGATGTCACGGCGTCAATGTCCGTCGAGGCCCTCCTGGGCACCGACAGGGTGTTCGCTGAAGCTCTACACCTCCTGCGCCCCCACCCCGGCCAGCTAGCGAGCGCCCGCAACATAACCAGGGTGCTCTCCGGCAGCCCCATCGTCGCTTCGCACCGCGACTCTCCGCACCTGGTCCAGGACGCCTACTCGTTGCGCTGTGCCCCGCAGGTGTACGGCGCGGCGCGCGATACCCTGGAGCACGCCCGGCTGGTTGCCGCCCGCGAGCTCGACTCTGTAACGGACAACCCGGTCGTCCTGCCCGACGGGCGGGTGGAGAGCGCGGGCAACTTCCACGGGGAGCCGCTCGCCTTCGTGCTCGACTTCCTGGCCATCGCCGCCTCGGAGATAGGGGCCATTACCGAGCGCAGAATAGACCGCATGCTCGACCCCAGGCGCTCCGAGGGCCTTCCCGCCTTCCTCAGCCCACGGCCCGGCGTCAACTCGGGGTTCATGATCCCCCACTACACCGCGGCCGCCCTCGCGGAAGAGAACCGTCGGCTCGCGAACCCCGCGAGCACCGGCTCCCTCCCAACCTCGGCCGCGCAAGAAGACCACAACTCCATGGGCTGGAGCGCCGGACTCAAGCTACGCCGCCTCCTCGAGAACGTCTCGCGAATACTTGCCGTCGAGGCCGCCTGCGCGGCCCAGGCTCTCGACCTGCGCAGGCCCCTCACCCCCGGCCTGGTCACCGGCGCCGTTCTGCGGCGCATCAGGCAGGAGGTTCCGTTTATCGAAGAGGACACCTTCCTGGCCCCACACCTCCAGACGGCGGAGAGCATGGTGAGATCCGGAGCCATTCTGGCGGCTGCCGAGGAGAAGATCGGCCCGCTCGACTAGAGACTACAGGCATCAGGCAACGCGTAATCTCCCTGAAGCCTGTTGCCTTCCTAACCCATCGTTTCGGCAGGATCGGATACCATAACGTCGGCGGCTCCGACAGGGAGAAGGCGTGATCACGCAAGAGAGGAACGGGTAGGGGTTCTGGCCGACGGGGGGACACCGTCGGGGGCAAGCGCGCTGCGGCGGGCGCTGTCCTATCTGCGCTCCTACAAGCGGGAGAGCGGGGGCGCAGTCGTATCGCTGCTCCTGGTCTCAGCGGCCAACTTGATGACGCCGCTCCTGATCGGGCGTGCTATCGACGACGGGGTCGGACCGCGACGGATGGACGTCATCTTCGTCGTGGTCGGGTTGCTCGTGGGGCTCGCGCTGGCGCGGGGCCTGTTCACGTTCCTGCAGGGTTACCTGGCCGAGAGGGCCTCGCAGGGCGTCGCCTACGACCTGCGTGACGCGCTCTTCGAGAGGATTGAGAGGCTCTCTTTCTCCTACTACGACAGGGTCCAGACCGGTCAGCTAGTCACCCGCCTCACCAGCGACGTGGAGCAGATCCGCAGCTTCGCCGGCTCCGGCGTGGTGCAGCTCGCCAACGCCGTCGTGATGCTCGTTGGCACGGCGGTGCTGCTCTTCTACCTGGACTGGCAACTCGCCCTCATGGCGCTGGCCGTCGTTCCCATCATCGGGCTGTTGCTGGCGCGGTTCGTCGGGAGGAT
>DASUPX010000156.1:0-13789 GCA_036280905.1 Rubrobacter sp.
GTCGGTCATGATAAGCAGTACGTTCGGCTTGCTCACCTGCGCCGCCACCCTCTTTTGTGTGGGTGCGAGCGTCGAGAGCGCCAATCCCGCCGTCACCACCGACGCCTTCTTGAGGAACTCCGCCCTGTCCATGCTTCACCACCGCTCTAGCTGACAGGGTGCATTTTGGGTCTGGCATGGTGGATCTCACATCAGACAAACGGGCATTCTTGTATCCGTCGTCTAGGTACCTTTGTATCGACAGTATGATCGGTTTTTACACGCGAACTTCCAACAACGCCGTTTGGCCGAAGTTCGGAGAGCGGATCGTGACGAATCTCATCGGCGAGATCTGACTACAGTACACCAACGTGGCCACAAACCGCCCGCACACGTCTACAGGCAACTGCGTGCAAGATTTCCCGCATTTCTTGTACCTATCGCCAATACTATCTCCAGCCACGTGCAACGAAGCACAGCCAGTGGCAATCTTTACCGCCATAGCTTGACCCCCGGAGCATAGAGGAAGGCCGAGGCTCCCCTTCTAGCCCGGCCTTTCCCCTTATGGCCTCAAGTGCCTAGAGATTCTGTACCTTGTGGAGGGCCCGTTCCCCGAGAGCCAGGACGCACGAACCTCACGTACACGAGGCCGACCACCACCACTAGCCCCACGGCCACTGCGATGAACCTGAACACCTCACTGTCGGTCATGTTCGCCCGAATCAACCCGTAGAACAGCGTGAAGACCGCCCCGAGCGTCACCCCATCGCCTATCACGGCCAGGCCGCTAAGCCAGAGGATGCTGCCCCCGAGTAGTACCACCGCCACGCCTATAGCGATGGAGGAGACCACCTTGTTATAGTCAGATACCTGCTGATGATAAGCTTTCCAGCTTTGCCTTCGTTCGCTAAGCAACTGCTTCTGTTCCTGGGTGGGATTTTCGGCCTTCTGGGCAGCGTCCACTTTTGCAGAAGCCATGGGGGGCCGCTGGGGTGCCTGGTAGAAGGCGGAGATCCCAAACCCGACGAAGAAGGCCACCAGGAGGGCAATAGCCAGGGAATAGAGTACCTTGAGCATTTTCGATCAACCTCCCTAGCCAGGGATCTCTTCACTAGTCAGTGTGCTGCAAGGGGGCCGTTCTGTCATGATACATACAGAGCATTTCATTGATCAAGATTGATCAAGAACCGTAAGTATGGCAAGCGAAGGTACCCATCATCCCCATGGCCTCCGCCCGCCCTGTGCCGCGCCCCTCCTACGACCGACCCGAGGACAGCTGGGAGATCGGTCGGTGTGAAGAAGCTTCTACGCCCGGCCAGGCGCGAGATTTTCCTACGCCAGAGATCGTAGCGTTGGCTCTCGCCTCACCCGGAGGTTTCGTCAACCTGCCCACCACCGCGGTCCGCGAGCATGGTGCGCAGCTCTCTGATCTCGTTCTGCAAGCTTGCTATCTCATCCGTGGACAAGGTCTTGATGCCTTCTTCTATCCGGTCCAGTTTCTCGGTGATATGGGTATCTTCTGAGTCCTCCCTCTGATCCCACTCCTGCAGGAGCTCGCCGAGGCGTTCTGCGGAGCGCGAGAAGGTTTCTCCGCCGGGGGCGCTACGAAGGAGGCGTTGGAGGCCGGATCTGAAGATCAAGCCGAAGATGGCGAGCACGAGGATGGTGCTTCCGAAGCTGGCGAGTAGCTCCACCACGACCTCCCTCAGGATGTTCTCGGGGCCGAAGATGCGCGCCACGACAACGACCAGGACCCCGAACACGGCGATGCTCACGAGGCCGGGCACAGAGAGTAGCCTGGGCAGCGTCGAGGAATCGGGATTGTCTGTGCTCATCGTGTCTCCTTGCTGATATCTCGGGAATTCTGGCGGGCCATTATCAACGCCTCAGGTGATTAGCTGGAATGAGATCCAGGTCCCCGCGCCCCCGACGAGAACCCCCAGGGCAAGCTCGAATGGCGTGTGGCGGCCCAGAGCAAGCCTGGCCCATAGTACGGGCGGGAGGAGCAAGAACCCTAGAAATCCCCACGCTCCAAACACGTAAGCCAGGCAGACGGCGGTTCCCGAGACGCCCGCGGCGTGGAGGGAGAGGTTGCTCACTGGCGTTAGCGCAGCGAAGCCGAGCGTGGCAAGCGCGTAGGAGAGAAGCGCGGCCCTGAGCTCCGCCGGCCCGCCGAGCAGCGACACGACGACGAAGGCCCCGACGTGCAGCACCGCGACCACCCGCAAGGGCCCGACCCGCTCGGCGCGCGGGATGGCACGCGGGTCGCTGACCTTGCCCGAACTGGTGAGGTAGACGAGGTAGAGGAGCGAGAACCCGCTGGTAAGGAAGATGCAGAGAAGTGCCCACCATAACCCCACCCTACCCGCGGCACTTACCCCTACCGCCAGGAACAACGGGACGGCAAGCAGCGGAAGACGGGTTGCCCCCGAGACGATTTCGGCAAGCCTGAGGCGGTTCACGGAGGAGAATTGTACAATGCCCGGACCTTGATACGCGTGGCAGACGTTGCGGATGCGGTGGAGCGGATAGCCCCGTCGTCCCTGGCCGAAGGGTGGGACAACTGCGGCCTGCAAGCCGGCGACCCGGCGGCTGTGGTGGGGCGGGTCCTGGTAGCGTTGACGCCGCTGCCCGAGGTCTTCGCTGAGGCCGAGGAGAGGAAAGCGGACTTTCTCCTGTTTCATCACCCCCTTATCTTCCAGCCGATACGGGCTTTCGACACCTCACTCTATCCCGGGAATCTCCTCGCCAGGGCCTTACGGAGAGATGCTGCGGTCTACGCGGCGCATACGAGCTACGACGCCGCCCCCGGGGGTGTGTCGGTCGCCCTGGCGGAGGCCATCGGCCTGCAGGGTCCGCTGCGGGTCGTCTCGCCGAGGGGTACACTTCGCAAGCTGGTCGTCTTCGTGCCCGAGGAGAGCGTGGATAGCGTGGTGCTGGCGCTCTCTGAGGCCGGTGCCGGGGTGATCGGTGACTATACAGAGTGCACGTTCAGGACCAGGGGCACGGGCACTTTTCGGGGCGGTGACGAGACGAACCCCTACCTCGGGGAGAGCGGCCGGCTGGAGAGCGTCGAAGAGGTGCGCGTCGAGACCGTGGTCGCGGGCCACCTAGCGGGCCGCGCGGCGAAGGCCGCCACCGCGGCCCATCCCTACGAGGAGGTCGCCCTGGACGTATATACCGTGGAAGGAACACCAGAAGGCTGCGGGTACGGGAGGTTGGGGACCCTGCCCGGTCCCCTCTCCCCCGAAGAGTTGCGCCAGCACGTCTCGGGCTCGTTGGGGTTCCCGGCTCGGCTCGTAGCGGACGCGGGAGGATATATCCAGCGGGTGGCGGTGCTCGGGGGATCCGGCGGTTCGTTCATCCCGGAGGTTGCGGCCACGGGGGCCGAAGCCTACGTCACGGGGGACGTCGATTACCACGACGCGCTCCTCGCTGAGACGCTGGACCTGACCGTGATCGACGCGGGACACGCCGCCACGGAGTTGCCCTCGCTCGCGCCGTTGGCGCGCAGGGTGGGTGAGTTGGTGGACGTGCCCGTGGAGATCAGCCGCGTTCGCCGGTAGTCGGTAGGTCGTCAGGCGGTTCACGAACCGCCCCCACATGGGGGTTGGGGGATCGGGCCGTGGCGTTTTTCGAACACGCGTACCCGCCCCCCGATCGTTCTTCGTCTCTTCGATTAAGCGTAGCCGGACGATAAACTATCGCCCAGAACAAGAAAGCTGATAGCTAAAGGCTGATAGCTAAAGGCTGATAGCTGAAGGCTGATAGCTAATAGCCTTACTGATTTGCCTCTATGAATTTCTCCAGTTCGTCGTTCGTGGGGAGAGCGCGCATGGCGCCGTAGTCGGTGCAGGCCAGGGCTCCTGCGGCGCAGCCTCTCAGGGAGGCCTCGCGCACCCGTTCTTCGTCGAAGGGATGGTCAGAGAGGTGTACGAGGGAGGCGGCCAGGAACGCGTCACCGGCGCCGGTGGCATCTACTATATCGCCCACATCGTAGGTTGGAACCTCGCCGCTGTACTCGCTGGTGGCGTAGAAGGCGCCGTCCGGTCCCTTGCTTATGAGGACCAGGGTTACGCCACGGTCGAGCAACGCCTGGGCGGCCTCTTCGACGTCCTCCGTATCGAGTAGGGGTGGTAGCTCATCATCGCCAAGCTTCACGATATCTGAAAGTTCGAGGAGGGGGTCAACGGCCTCCCTGGCGGCACTGGTACTCTCCCAGAGGTGCTCGCGGAAGTTGACGTCGAAAGCCACGGGGACGTCGTGTTTGCGGGCGAGCTCGGCGATTCGGTGGGTGGCTGAGCGGACCGGTTCCCTTATAAGGGGAATGCTTCCGAAGTTGACGAAGGAGGCCCCGGAGAGAACTTCCTCGGTAACATCCTCGGGCGAGAGCAGCTCATCCGCGGCCGGGCTGGACCGGTAGAAGGTGAACTCGCGGTCGCCGTCGGTGCCTATCTCGACGAAGGCGAGCGAGGTACGGGTGGGCTGACGCTGGCGGCCAACGTGGGAGGTATCCACGCCCTCGGCCTCCAGCGCGCGCAGGATGAAGTCCCCGAAGAGATCCTGCCCCACGCTCCCCACGAAGGTGGCCTCAGAGCCGAGCCGGGAGGCGGCCACGGCCACGTTCGCCGGCGCCCCCCCGGGCCTGGCCACGAACCCGATCTCCACCTCCGAGAACTCCTCGCCCCTGTAGATATCCGAGACGACCTCGCCCAGAGTGACTATCTTTCCCACAAATTCCTCCCCTTGGTAACGCTATGTTGATCCTTGATGATGGTGAGCCACGCCAGGGAAGGCAACAGGCTTCAGGAAGATGCCTGTTGCCTTTGCTCCCCCCGGGTTCACGATCTAGGCAACCGCCCTAGATGTCCACTTCGCCCAGGGCCCTGATCTCCTCGTCCGAGTACCCGGCATCACGTGATGGTCCTACGACGTCGAGCTCGAGGTCAGGGACGTAACAGGCCACGAGGCTGGTCTCGCCCGTCTCGCCCGGAACCACCCTCACCTCGCCAATTGCGGCGGGTATCACGCGGCTCTCGGCGCGCCCGAGCGTCTGCATGCCGCCTTCGTACTCCAGCGTTACCGGGGCTTCGCCCACGTTGGAGAGCGTGAAGCAGCGCCGCGGGTGCGCCGGCTCGGTGTGCGGCTCCGCCAGCGTCCAGCGTTCCAGCGCGAAGTTCGGACCCGCGCAGCACAGCACGCGCCGGTTGACGCCGTCTTCGAGAACCAGCCCCGGGTTGGGACGCGGCATGAAGTCCCTCTTCAACTCGTCGAGGGTGGCCTCGATGTTGGCGTCCCACTCCTCCTCGTCCAGGCGGTTGCCGTAGAGGTCGAAGGGCATCACGAACTGGCCCAGGTCGGAGGTCTGCTGAACCTCCAGGATCATGGTATCCGGCCCGAAAGTGTGCAGGATGCCGCCAGGCACGTAGACGGTGTCCCCTGAAGCAACACCGTGCCTCGGCATAACAGCCTCGTAATCCTGGGTCTTGAACGCGCTGATCAGGTCCTCGCGCGATCGGCCTTCCTTTATGCCGGCCAGTATCGTGGCGTCGTCTGCGGCCCACAGGATGTGCCACGCCTCGGCCTTGCCGTGCGGTTCGCCGTGCTTGGTCCTGGCGGTCTCATCGTCGGCGTGCAGGTGAACCGGGAGCAGGTGAGAGGCGTCGAGAAACTTTATGAGGAGCGGGAAATGCGGCCCGCGCCAGCCCTCGCCCACCAGCTCGTCCGGGAACTCCTCGGTTATCTCGTGCAGCGTACGGCCCGCGTATGGTCCGTTGACGACCGTCCCCACGGTCTCCCTGTAGTCGCTGATCTCCCAGGTCTCCGACACCTTGCCATCCGGCGTATCCCTCTTGCCCAACAACTCGGGGATCAGGCGTTCCCCGAAATAGTAGTCGCGCACGTGGTATGTAAGCTCTATCGGGTAGGCTTCCAAAGCCCCTCCCCCTATCCCCTAGCTCTCCGACACGGGTATTCTACCCACGTTGGCATTCCCCGGCTCGGACCGGGAAGGAGGAGCGCTATGATCACAGGCCCACAGGGAGACCCGCTGGCGCGAAGGGATCTCCTGAGGCGGATAGGAAGGCTGGAGCAGGTCGCCGGGATCGAACCCTTCGTCTTCGACGATGGGCCGTCCCGCGGTGTGCGGGCCCTCCGCTTCAGGACCGGAGGCGGCCTCTCCTTCGACGTGCTTCCCGACCGCGGCATGGACCTGGGCTTCGCCGAGTACGGGGGCACGCCGCTGGCCTGGCTCTCCCCCAACGGCATCGTCGCCCCTTCCTTCCACGAGCCAGGGGGCGAGGGCTGGCTGAACTCTTTCCCCGGCGGTCTCCTGGTCACCTGCGGCCTCAGGAACGTGGGACCACCGGGAGAGCGCGGGGGCGAGGAATTCGGTCTGCACGGCCGCGCCTCGCACATCCCCGCCACCAGGGTCTCCTACGACACAGTGTGGGACGATGGGGGCTGCGTGCTCGAGGCAAGCGGCCAGATCAGGGAGTCGAGGGTCTTCGGCCCGAACCTCGTGCTGCGCCGCCGCATCACGGCCCGTGTCGGCGAGTCACGCCTGAGGATCGAGGATAGCATCGAAAACGAAGGCTTCGACCCAGAACTACTCATGGTCCTCTACCACCTGAACCTCGGCTGGCCCCTGCTCTCCGAAGCCTCCCACCTGACCGGCCCTGGAGGACCGGGAGAGCCACCCGAGCCGAGGGACGAAGAGGCGAGAGCAGGTCTCGAAGCCTGGGACCGATTCGAGCCCCCGACCCCGAGCTTCAAGGAAAGGGTCTTCTACCATCATCCCACCGCGGGACCGGACGGCCGGTCGCGGGCACGCCTGGATAACCCCGAGCCCGGGCTCTCGTTCTCCGTGACGTTCGATCCCCGGGAGCTTCCCGAGTTCATCCAGTGGACGATGACCGGCGAAGGCACCTACGTACTCGGGCTCGAACCGGCCACCTGCAGGGTCGAGGGTCCGGCGGCAGAAGAGGCCGCAGGCCGCGTTATCCGCCTGCAACCCGGCGAAACACGACAGCATATCCTGGAGCTCAAAGTGTCCCGGGTGAGTGCTTCTGGCTGAGAACCTGGATCATCTCGATTGCCATTCGATCTCGGGGCTGCATCCTGCGCATCCCTGGCACGAGAGAGGGGCCCGGGCTTCGAAGCCCGGGCCCCTCCATGCTGGTTATTCTGTGCGCCTGCCCAAGTGGGGCTGGTTCCCAGATGCGACCTCTACGGGGTAATTACCCTGGCGCAGCCGCTGACCACTTCGACCCTGGAATCCACGTAGCACTTGTCGTTGCCCGCCCCACCGCGGACCCTGTCATGGGTGTCGCCGTCGTTCACGTAGATCAGGTCGTAGCCCTTGCCACCGTAGATGAGGTCCCGATCGGCCCTGTACTTGTCGGCGCGTACCTGGTCGCTACCGCCCTTGAGGTATATCTTGTCGTTCAACCTGTTGCCGATTCTCTCTTTGACGAGGTCCTGGCTACCGGTCGCAATGCAGGGAATGCCCTGGCACTGGATTACCTGATTTCCGGCCAATGCTGCAGTTGCAACAAACACCGAAAGCGCCATCACCACAGCGGCCATCATCGCTAGCTTGCGCATCCACGTCCTCCTGTTCTCGGGACCAGAGCGGCCCCATTCCACGGCGATTTGCACCTTACACCAGTGCCAATTTTCGCGCAACTCCCATCTGGCAGCGCTACACTGTCGCGCCAGCAGGCAGAGACCGGAGTGACTGGCGTGCTAGCTCGTGGAGACCCTCTTTTCCAGCTCCTCTTCTATATCTTCGAGCGAGCGTCCCTTCGTCTCTGGGACAACGCGGAAGAAGAAGATCAGGCCGATTATGCCGAAGGCGCCGTACAACCAGAAGGTGCCCGTCTCGGTGATGGTGTTGATCAGGGTCAGTACCGTGGAGGCTATGATGAGGTCAAGCACCCAGTGGGTAATGCTGCCGGTGGCCGAGCCCTTGCCGCGGATCTCCAGGGGGTAGACCTCGGAGTTGAGCAGCCAGATGCAGATGCCGAGCGAGGCGGCGAACGAGGCGATGTAGACCATGAGGCCGCCGACGAGGATCACGTTCACCAGGGCGGTCTGGGGCGGCAGGAGGTAGGCCAGGCCGAGAACGATCAGGCTGATCGTCACGCCCCCGGTGCCGACGAGAAGGAGAGGCCTGCGTCCCACGCGGTCGATGGAGAGCAGGGCAAGGCCCGTGACCAGGCAGTTGACAAGGCCAATGCCGGTGGTGGCCAGGATAGCACCCGAATCCCCGAAGCCGGCATCGGAGAGGATGCTCGGGGCGTAGTAGATCACGGCGTTCACGCCGACCATCTGGTTGATAAAAGCGACCCCGACCCCGACCGTGAGCGCGGGCCTGTAGCGGCGCTTCAGGAGGTCACGGTAGGAGGTGCGTTCCTCGGCGTGATCGGCCCCTGAGATGGCCTTCATCTCCTCCTCCACGGCTTCGTCTCCCTCACGGGTGCGGGCGAGCACGGAGCGGGCCTCGTCGTCCCGGTCCATCCCGACCAGCCAGCGGGGGCTCTCGGGCAGGAAGAACATGCCGACCAGGAGGGCGAGTGCCGGAACCACGCCGAGGCCGAGCATAAGGCGCCAGGCTTCGGCATCGGCGAGCAGGAAGTTGATGCCGTAGGAGAGCAGGATGCCTACGGTGATCAGGAACTGCTGCAAGGAGACGAGCGAGCCGCGCACCCGGCTCGGGGAGGACTCTGCAATGTAGACCGGGACCACCATCCCCGCGCCGCCGACGGCCAGCCCGAGCACGAAGCGCGCGATGGCCAGGAACGCGGCGCCGGTCGCCAGCGCCGAGGCCAGCGACCCGACCACGAAGATGACGGCGGCAGTCATAATCGCGCGCCGGCGTCCGATCCGGTCCGCCAACGGCCCGCCGAACAGGGCCCCGAACACGGCCCCCAACAGGAGGGATGCGACCACGATCTGCTGCGCCGTGTCCGAAAGCTTGAAGTCGTCCGCGATGAACAACAACGCGCCGGAGATGATTCCGGTGTCGTAACCAAACAACAGACCACCCATGGCGGCAACGGCGGCTACCACATACACAAACTTGTTGGTGCCATCGCCAGCTGAGCCGGTACTCGAAGACATGATATTCCTCCCTTTCCTCCCTGCCGTTCGGTGCGTCGAACGGTAATATCACAGGGGATCTTTACCCGCGAGGACGAAGCACAAACGGGTGAAGCCAGCAATACCGCGGAAAGACACCCTGTCCCGTCACCCACCCGGCACCGGCAACGAGAGGAGTTTGACCCGTGATCACAGACCTCGGACACCCCGCCTTTGCGGCACACGACGTCGACCAGGCCCTACGGTTCTACGAGATATTCGGCGTCGAGGAGGCTTTCCGGCTGCATCACGACGACGGTTCGCTGATGCTCGTTTACCTTCACGTCTCGGGCGACCGCTTCATCGAGGTCTTCCCCGGCGGGCCGGCCCCCGACCCCGACCGGGTGCAGAGCTTCAAGCACATCTGCCTCCTGACCGACGATATACACGAGGCCGTCGGACGCCTGCGCGAGAACGATGCGCCCGTAGACAGCGAGCCTCTACTCGGCCTCGACGGCAACCTCCAGGCCTGGACACACGACCCGGACGGAAACCAGATCGAGCTGATGCAACTCGCCGAAGACGCCCCGCAACGGCTCGCCGCACGCTCCGCCACAGGAGACGATCCACGGTAGCGGTCCGTCAGGTCCGGCCTGGCAGAGATGCTTGATCCGGGGTTCACCGCCGGCGGCTCGAGGCAGTAGAATCCAGCTCCAGGAGGGGGAACCATCCGATGTTCGAACAATGGAAGCTACAGGACTATGCCCCGGGAGAAGGCAGCGCTTCTGGCGCCTTCGAGGAAGGTCTCGACGATACGGGGTGGGTCGACGTACACGTTCCCGGGGACGTCCATTCAGCCCTCACCTCCGCCGGACACATCGAGGATCCCTTCTACGACCGCAACGAGAACGAGTGTGCCTGGATCGAGAACCGCGAGTGGTGGTACAGAACGACCTTCCAGGGCCCAGAGGAGCCGCTGCAGTGTGACGAGCGGCTTCGCCTCGTCTTCCACGGCCTCGACACCTTCGCCACCGTCTGGATGAACGGCGAGGAGCTTGGCGGGCACCAGAACATGTTCCGGGAGGCCACCTTCGACGTCGGCGCGTCGGTGCGTCCTGGCGAGAACACGCTTGCCGTTCTGTTCGACAGGCCGCTCGACCACGTCGGGGAGGAGCACCCCGATCAGTGGGGCAGGAACCCGGAGCGGGTCTCCATGCGCAAGGCCCAGTTCGGCTTCGGGTGGGATTGGGGGCCGAGGCTCCCGACCGTCGGGATCTGGCGTCCCGTCGGTCTGCGGCGGGAACGGCGCGCCCGCATCAAGGGAGTTCACTTCCATACCCTGGAGATCACCCCGACGGGAGAGCGGGCCGCCGTCGCCGTGCGGGTAGAGGCCGACAGGTTCGCGACCGAGGACGCGATCGAGACCTCCATCTCGCTGACCGGGCCCGACGGGGAGCCTGTCTCTGAGGCGACGCTCACGCTCGAAGGAGAAGGCGCCGACCTCACGGGCACGGCCTACGTTAGCGTGGAGAGACCGTGCCTGTGGTGGACCCACGACCTTGGCCGGCCCTCGCTATACGGCCTCGAAGTAGCCCTGCGTCAGGATGGAGACGTGCACGACACGCACGCCTCGAAGGTAGGCATAAGGACGCTAGAGCTTGACCAGTCCCCTGACCCCGACGAGCCAGGGACCCGTTTCTTCCGCTTCGTGTTGAACGGGGTCCCCATCTTCGCCCGCGGGGCCGACTGGATCCCCGCCGACTCTTTCGTCGGCGCCATACCGCGCGAGCGCTACGATAACCTGATCGCCGCGGCCCGCGATGCAAACATGAACATGCTGCGCGTCTGGGGTGGCGGCATCTACGAGCACGACGCCTTCTACGAGCTCTGCGACTCGCTGGGCATCCTGGTCTGGCAGGACTTCATGTTCGCCTGCGCGGTCTACCCCGAGGAACCGGCCTCTTTCGTCGCCGAGGTCGAAGAAGAAGCCCGCTACCAGGTCAGACGCCTGCGGGGACACGCCTGCCTCGCCCTCTTCTGCGGCAACAACGAGAACCAATGGATCCACGACCGAACCTACTGGGACCGGGATGACACCACGGTCCCCGGCACCCTCTACTACCACGAGGTCTTGCCGCGCGTCGTCGCCGAGCTTGATGGCCGCACCCCGTACTGGCCTGGTAGCCCCTTCGGCGGCGACGACCACAACGACCGCCGCCAGGGCAACGTTCACAACTGGGAGGTCTGGCACGGCAACTTCCCCCGCCACTTCGGCCAACAACCAGGGCACGACACCGCTCCCGAGAGCGTCTCCTACCTCCGCTACGCAGAGGACTCTGGGAGGTTTATCAGCGAGTTCGGGATGCACGCCTCGCCCGTCCGTGAGACCCTCAGGCGCGCCATACCCGAAGACCAGCTCTATCATCACAGTCCCTCCATGGACCATCACAACAAGGATGATCCCAAGCACAAGGGCGACAACCTGATGTCGACCGTGACGGGTTTGCCCCGAGACCTCGACGAGTACGTGGACTTCAGCATGATCTCACAGGCCGAGGGCCTGAAGTTCGCGCTGGAGCACTTCAGGCGCCGCAAGCCCCACTGCTCGGGCACCCTGATCTGGCAGCTAAACGACTGCTGGCCAGTCCTCTCGTGGAGCGTCCTCGACCATAACGGCTTCGGCAAGGCCGGATACTTTTACGCCCGGAGGGCCTACTCCCCGCTTCTCGCCTCCTTCAAGATGCTGCCCGACGGCTCCGTAGAACTCTGGCTCACCAACGACACCCTCTCGCTGATGAGGGACCGCGTCACGGTACACCTCGCAACCTTCGGCGGGGAGAAGATCTGGGAAGAGAACCACAGCGTCGAGGTCTCTTCCAACGCCAGCCGGCCCGTAGCCCGCTGGACCGCAGAGCAAGCATCCGGCGCCCCTGACCGCTACCTCTCAGTAACCTCCAGCGGGGACCATTTCCCGTCCAACCGCCACTTCTTCGCCCCTATCAAAGACCTGGAGAGGGAGCCCGTCGAACCACACGTGGAGATCGTTCCGAAAGGCGACCACCAGCTCTCCGTAAGGCTGGAGGCACCCTCATACGCCTACTTCGTAAACCTGGAGGTCTCCCACGAAGCGACCCATTTCTCGGACAACTACATAGATCTCGTCCCGGGAGAAAAGCGGGAGATTCAGGTCACGAACGAGCGATGCAGGTTAAGCCGGGAGATGGTGCGTGTCAGATGGCGATAAGAGCTGAAAGCTGTCAGCTTTCAGCTGATAGCTGATAGCTTTCATTGCCTTCGCGCGAGATAGACGCCGACCAGGATCACGGCTCCCCCGACGACCTTGTTGACGCTGAGCGCTTCGCCGAAGAACACGATGCCCGAGGTGACCCCAACGGCGGTGATGAGGTACTGGTAGACGAGCACCCTGTTGGCCCCGATGCGGCTGATACCACCCTGCCAGGCAGAGAACGAGAACGCCGTGGCGAACACGCCGGCGTAGGCCACGGCGGCCCACGGCCCGGCCCCCACGTCTCCCCACTCCAGGCTCAGGAGTTGCGGGGAGGAGAGTATCAACAGGAGGGGAATCCCGAACAGCACGGGATAGGTCGCGACGGCGAGCGGCGTGTGGTGCTCAAGCAAGGGCATGGAGAATACCGCGTAGGCGCCCACGCACAGGGCCGCGACCAGGACCAGCAGGTCCCCGACCAGGCTGGCGTGCCCCGCCAGCAGGCCGTCCAGAACGACCAGGGCGACGCCCACGATGGAGAGCCCGACACCGGCCACGCCTTTCCATGTCGGCCGCTCCAGGCCGAGAACCGCCCCGAGGAGCAAACCCCATACCGGGGCCGTCGCGAAGATCAGGCCGGTGCTACCTGCCGTGGTAAGGCTCACGCCGTACGTGAACCCCGTCTGGGCCGTCGCCACCCCGAGGCAGCCCAGGGCCGCCATCGGCAGCAGGTCACCCCTCCTGAGTTTGCTCTTGGGCTCGAGAAGACGCAGTACGAGGAGCAGCAAGAGGCCGCCGGCAGCGAAACGCAGGGTGACGAACGCGAGCGGCGGGATGGTTGCCGTCGCGTACTTGGTGGCCGCGAAGTTCAGCCCCCAGAAGATGGCGGCGAAGACCAGGGAGATCTCCGTCGCAACAGCAGCCCTGTTCCTGGCTTCAGACACGAGGGACGATTGTACCTTTTGGTTGCGACACGATCGGGTGAACGTGGCCACAAGTGGGTTGTACGCCGGGGCGAAGGAGTCGTTGGGATGCACCGGACGGCGCTACGTGGCATTATTTCCGGTCGAAAGGGACGATAAGGAGGAGAACCATGTCGGCGGAAGCGAACAAGCCCATCAAGGACATGACCCATGAGGAGGCGCTGGAAGCCCTCCCCAGGCTGCGCACGGAGGCGGCCGTGGCGAATGCCAGGGTTCACGAGGTCATGGACCGGGTAGCCCAGACCGAGGATATTCCAACCCACGTAGATGTTCACGGCGACCACCTCGTGATAAGCGTCAGGGGCAAAGAGCTGGCGATGACCTTCTTGAGCGATCTACGTGTCCCCCTGGAGCACGTGGAACGGGCCGAAGCCGACCCGAACATCGAGCACACGCTGTGGAGGGGATGGCGTGTGCCCGGGGTGCACCTGCCCGGCGTCCGGTTCTACGACGTGCACGGTCATCGGGACAAGACCATCGTGATCTACCTCAAAGACGAGACCTACGATCGCCTGATCGT
>DASUPX010000157.1:0-6795 GCA_036280905.1 Rubrobacter sp.
CCATCGGCCGCAAACGCACCATGGTGCTAATAGCGCTGGGGTACGCAGCGTTCGCCGGCTTGCAGGGGCTGGCCCCCAACGAGTGGTTCCTGACCGTCGTAAGGTTCTTGCTCGGGTTGGCTATCGGCGTCTCCATAGTGGTTGCGCCCGCCTACATCGCCGAGTCCGCTCCCATAAGGGTGCGCGGCTCGATGCTCGTTACCTTCCAGATAGCCACCACCTCGGGTATCGCCATCGCCTACTTCGTCGGCGCGGCGCTCGCGGTAACAGAGAGCTGGCGCCTCATCCTCTCTCTATCCGTCATACCGGCGGTGATAGTGCTACTCCTCGTGGTCCGCCTGCCCGATACCGCCCGCTGGCTACTGATGAACGGCCAGCGCGAGGAGGCTGTGGACCTGCTGCGCAGGGTCAACCCTGATATGGACTCGGAAAGGGAGGCCGACCTGATCGAAGAAGACCTCTCCTACGAGGAGAAGGGGAGCTTCGCGGAGCTCTTCCAGGGGCGCTTCAGAAGGGCGGGTATCTTCGTGGTGGGCCTTGGTTTCCTGGTCCAGATCACGGGCATAAACGCCATCGTCTACTACAGCCCGACCATAATCCAGCAGGTCGGCGTCACGAGCCCGACGGGCGCCATAATCGCCACCGGCTTCGTGCAGATAGCCGGCGTGATCGCGGAGGTTGTCGCCTTTCTGGTGGTGGACCGGTGGGGCAGGAGGCCCACGCTGCTCACCGGCATAGGCACCATGGCCTTCGCCAACTTGCTTCTAGTCTTCACCTACGGCCTGGGCCTTTCGGCGGCGTTCACCCTGGTCGGCATCTTGCTGTTCACGGTCGGCTTCAACTTCGGATACGGGTCGCTGGTGTGGGTCTACGCCTCGGAGAGCTTCCCCGCACGGCTCCGCACCCAGGGCGGCTCGGCCATGCTGACCGCGGACCTCTTCGCCAACTTCATCGTGGGCGTCGTGTTCCTGAGCGCGCTTGGCGCTCTAGGCGGCTCCATGACCTTCGGCATCTTCCTCCTGTTGTCCGTGGTCGCAATCGTCTTCGTCTACAACCTGGCCCCCGAGACCAAAGGACGCCAGCTCGAGGCCATCAGGGCCTACTGGTACAACGGCGGCCGTTGGCCTGAAGAGTCGGAGTCCCAGACGACCAGGACCGGCACCTGACGGCGATCTCGCAGAGGGAGAATCCGCATGAGTGCCGACGATAGGCCGTCGGCCGGAGATGGCGTGGACCCGAACCTGGACACGCCCGCCCTCGTCGTCGATGCGCAGAGACTGGAGCAGAACCTCCTCGGGATGGCCGCTGTTGCCGAGAGCCGGGGGGTCGCCCTCAGGCCGCACGTGAAGACGCACAAGATCCCTTCCCTTGCCAGGCGACAGATGGAGGCGGGCGCGGCAGGCATCACGGTCGCGACGATCTCCGAGGCCGAGGTCATGGCCGACGGCGGCCTGGACGACATCTTCGTCGCCTACCCGCTGGTGACGGAGATAAAGATAGGCCGTGCCATCGGCCTGACGCGAAGGGGCATGCGCCTGATCCTTGGCGTCGATGGCCGGCATGGGGCCCACAGGCTGTCCTCCCTGGCGGGGGACGCGGGCGTTACCCTGGAGGTGCGCCTGGAGGTTGATTCCGGTCTCGGGCGGACGGGGGTGTCGACCGCGGAGGCAGCGGGGCTGGCGCGGGAGATCTCGTCGCTCGAGAACCTGGACCTCACCGGCGTCTATACCTACCGCGGAGCCGTTCTGGGCGACGGCTCGCCAACCACGGACCTCGAAGCGGCGGGGCGCCTGGAGGGCGAACTGATGGCCTCGGTCGCCCAGGAGATCAGGGACGCCGGGGTGCCTGTAGAGGACGTCAGCGTAGGGTCTACCCCGACCGCCGGGCATGCCGCCGGGGTAGATGGCATCACGGAGATCAGGCCAGGCACCTACATCTTCTACGACAGGATGCAGGCCGCGCTTGGCGTCTGCTCGCTCTCGGACTGCGCCCTGCGCGTGCTGGTCACCGTTGTCAGCAGGCCAAGGCCAGACCTCGCCATCATCGACGGCGGGAGCAAGACCTTCGCCACCGACGTCCAGCCGAAGGTCGCCCCCCTCGACCTGACCGGTTTCGGCCATGTGGTGGGCCACCCCGGGGCGGTGCTGGAGAGGGTCACCGAGGAACACGGGATGCTCTCGGTGGATGCGGACAGCGGCCTGCGGGTGGGCGACACGGTCGAGATCGTCCCCAACCACGTCTGTAGCACGGTGAACCTGCACGATGAACTCTTCATGCTTTACGCGGACGGTGGCACGGAAAGAGTCCCCGTGGCCGCCCGTGGGATGGTCAGATAGCAGAAGACGGGTGCGTGACCGGATCTCGAAGAGCGGTCGCCCCATCATGCCCCCGGTCTCCCCAACTACCCCATCCGGCAAGCTTCTGTGGAAACTCTCATGATCCTCACACCCCGACCACACGTCTCCGGTCCAGACTAGGGAGTAGACAAACAGGCCACCAGGCGGGGAGGTCGGAGACGAAGGAGGTTCTGTTATGGGAGAGCTGGAAGGCTTTCTGGGCCAGGCTCTTTGGCTCATCTCACGGCTGGGGAGGCAGGGAGAAGGTCCTCGAATACGTCGCCCACCGGGTTGACGACGGGGCCCCCTTGCAGGAGGTGATCAGGGAAGAGTACGTGCGCCGGATGGCCACGCAGGAGGAGATCGAACGCATACTCTCCGACCCCAGGATCCTCGAGGGCGTGAGAGAGCAGGTGCGGCGGGACCTCAGGTTCGAGGGGGCCTCCACCCGCCGAACACCGTGAGCGAGGCGGCCCTGCCCCACACGCTAGGCGTAGACCCGAGATGGAACGGCCCCAACGGCACGAAGCCTGGGTAAAGAGGAGGTTCTCGAAGATGCACGAGCTTATGTTCCTACAGTTACAGAAAGACCGCCACCGTACGACGGTGCACGAGGTATGGAGGGAGCGACTGGCCACAGCGGCCAGGGCCTGGGGTCCAGCGAAGACGCCGGTTAGGATGGAAGAAGCTGGGAACGTCCTTGCTGCAAAACCGTTCTGGCTGCTCGTGAAGGTCGAAGCCGGGCGGATCTACATCATGACTACGAGCCTGGCTACAGGAGGAACGGCCCTGCCGGTCTTCAGCTTCGAAGAAGAGGCCGCGATGTTCCGCGATCTCGGCGCGCCCCACGTCGGTTGGCGGGTCGAACAGACGGTGGACACGGGGCTCGTCTCGGTGCTCCAGCGTCCTTGCGCCGACGTGGATATGGTGCTGCTGGACCCCTTGCCCGGCGTGGACGCCGGGACGTCGGCGGATCTCGTCGGCGTGGGACGGGAGCCCTTCTTGGAGTTTCTGTCGAGAACGGCGGGAGAGAGGAGCCGGCGATCTCGACCCCCACATCCGCAAGAGAGTACCCCACACCTAACACCGGGTCGCCAGAGCGAGATGCTGGTTGTCGGGGTCTAGAGCAGTTTGCCGGGCGACTGACGTGCCCCCTCTTCCAGCATGACCTCCACCTCCCTCTCGCTGACCGGGGGCTCGTCTGAGGGTCTAACCCTCAACAACCTCAGCACCGTGTCCGTCGAGACGCCCAGGAACCAGACCGCCGGGGCGGCAAGGGTGGAGAGGAGACGCATCGGCCCGGCCACGCGCGAGGCCACCTTCTCGGGGCCGTTCAGGGCCAGGCGTTTGGGCACGAGCTCGCCCAGGATCAGGGTAAGGTAGGTGATGGAGCCAACCACCACGCCGAAGGTGATGACCCCGGCGTAAGGAGCGAGGCCCGGGAAGGTCTCCGAGAGCAAGCCCGCTAACGGCCTGGACAACGTCGCCCCTCCCAGAGCGCCGGAGAGGACCCCGATGAGGGAGATCCCGATCTGCACGGTGGAGAGGAAGCGGTTCGGCGATTCTGCGAGATCCAGCGCGTAGAGTGCCCCGGCGTCCCCCGACTCGGCGCGCTGCCTGAGCACGGCCTTGCGCGACGAGACCAGCGCGGTCTCCGACATTGAGAACAGGCCGTTGACGAGGATCAGGAACACGACGATAGCGCCCTGCAACGCCAGGGTGATCATCTGTTGGGTCTCTCCTTGTAGTGGGGCATCGCCGATAGTGTCGAACGTGGACGCTCGCGGGCACGTCTCCGGCCGGAAAATCGCGGTCCCCACCCGCGGTTGCGGGGGAGATATGTTTCCAGTAACGTGAGGCCAACGCATGGGGGACGTGCAGGAACAGTAGACCGTCGAGGAGGGGAGTGGTGGGATGGACCATTCATCGAGCGGACCCTTGAACAGGGTTCTGGTTGGCGTGGATGGCTCTGAAGATTCGGCCCTGGCTATCCGGGCCGCGTCCGACCTGTCGAACCGTACAGGGGCCGAGCTACACGTGGTACACGCCTGGCAGGACGAGACGCCCCCTAGCCTGACCTCCGCGATGAGCGGCGACTACTCGGAGGCCAGACAGCAGTGGGAGAGGGCTGCCGAGGAGGTCTTGAAGGAGCAGGCGGCCCTTGCGGAAGCGGCCGGAGCATCCGTTGCCGGTACCCACAACAGAAGAGGCCGTCCTGCCGAGGAGATCACGGACCTGGCCAGTGAGCTTGGCGCGGACCTCCTCGTCATCGGCAGCCGGGGGCTCGGGGCTGTAAAGCGCCTCGTCATGGGCAGCGTCTCGGAGGGCGTCGTGAGCCTCTCACCTTGCCCGGTGCTCGTGATGCGGGGCGGCGAGCGGGCCTGGCCACCGTCCAGGGTGGTCGTCGGGGCTGACGCCTCCGAGGAGGCGAGAAGGGCCGCCGAGCTGGGTGCCGGCCTCGCCGGTGCCCTTGGGGTGGAGGTGGCCCTGGTCACGGCGTACCAGAACCCAGTACCCCTGACAGGAGGGAGGACCCACGCCCCGGGCGCCGGTGCCGAACGGGCCAGCGAGGAGGCGCGGGAGGCGCTCTCCCGGTTGGCTACCGGGCTGGAAGACACGATCGGGGTTCGTCCGGAGAGGCAGGCGGTCCTGGGAGACTCGGCGGCGGTGATCCAGGACGCCGCGGAAGAGGATGGACCGGCCCTCGTGGTGGTCGGTTCGCGGGGCCGGGGGGCAGTCACGCGCTTCGCGCTCGGCAGCGTCTCCATGAACGTGCTGAGGGCCGTAGAAGAACCCGTCCTGGTAGTCCACGCCGCCGACGAAGCTTGAGACGAAGCGCGGAGTAAACCTCCGCCTTCCGCGCCTTGAAGCGATCTGCGGATGGAAAGATCCGAGGACAGGCAACAGAGCTAACAGGCGATTCTTCCGAAGCCTGAGACCTGCTGCCTTTTCGAGAATCGCCGCAGGCGATCAGCTCTCGGCCCTGGAGAGGCCCTTCCCTGACTCGTCGCGGGCGCCGGGGTTCTTCATCCTCTCGCCGCGCAGGTAGGCGGCGCGCCCGATAGTTAGGGCCGAGATGGGCGTGGTGATGACCAGGAAGGCCGAGATCAGGAGGGCCCGGCAGATTATTGCCGGATCTCCCGTAACGACCGAGGAGGCGCAGAAGGAGATCACGCCCAGGAACACGGCCTTGCTCATGGAGTGCAACTTGGTGTAGGTGTCGGGCATCCGGATCGCCCCGTAGACGCCAACGGTCATGACGAGAACGCCCAGCACCACCAGGGCATCGGCGAGATAGGGGAGGAGGGCGGCCACTAGAAGAGCCTCCTCTCCCCGTGGTAGCGGGAGAGGGCTAGCGTCGCCAGGAAGGCCAGAAGCGAGAGGATGAGCGCGGCGTCCAGGTAGTAGGGCGAGCGCTGGGCGTCCGCGTAGAGCACCAGGAGCGCCACCAGTATCAGGGTCAGCATGTCAAGCGCCAGTATCCGGCTCGCCGTGGAGCGCAGCCGGATCACCGCCGCAGCGCTGATCACCAGAAGCACCGTCATCCATGCGAAGGCAAAATAGAAGACTATCTCGTGCATACGCTTACCTCCCTTGCCGAATCTGAAGCAGGCGCCAGGCTACAGGTGTTCTTCCTGATGCCTGTGGCCTGATACCTGATGCCTTTCTTCACGGGAACACCTTGCTCTGGTAGCGGCGGTAGAAGTCTGCCTGCTCCTCTCGAAAGGCGTCGGGATCGCTGGCGTCTATAACGTGGATCAGGGCCACCTCCCTCTCCCGGTCGATATCCACGAAGAACGAGCCGGGCGGCAGGCCGGTGACCACGGCCCAGGCGGAGACCCCTGTCGGCGTCCTCTCGCCTATGGGCACAGCGATGATGCCTGGCTCGTCCAGGGGGCTGAGGTGGAGCGTGACCAGGGTGACCTGCCAGGTACCCTTTAGTATCTCCTTGAGGACGGCGAACGCAAAAGGCACGAAGGCCACCGCCCTTCCGAGCAGGGACGGCCCGCCGCCGGGGTCCTCGCCGAAGACGAACCGGCGGGACAGATAGACCAGCACCGCCGAGAGCCCGGCTCCGAAGAGCAGATCCAGGGGATCGAAGCTGGCCAGGGCGAGCCCGTACACGAGCGTCAGGAGGACGACCGCCGCCACGTAGCGCGTCATCCCGGGCTCCCCGTCAGCGCGGCGGCCGCCGCCCTGCTCAGGAGCATGAGGGGCTGGGGCCACAGCCCGAGCAGCACTACGAGGGCCGCCAGGAGAACCACCAGGTAGCGCGCCGCCGCCGGGCTCGGCTTGCCAGACGCCCCCGGCGCCAAGAAGCGGCGCTGGTAGACCTGGAAGGAGTAGAGGAAGGAGAGCGCGCTACCGACGAACACCAGGAAGACGAGGGCAACGGTCGCCGTAACGCTCTCTACGGCGGTGCTCGCCTCGAACACCATGAACTTGCCCAGATAACCGG
>DASUPX010000158.1:0-11968 GCA_036280905.1 Rubrobacter sp.
CCGGCGAGGGCGCGGTGGCGTACATCGAGGAGAGCGCGCATTCGGCGGAGATAGAAGAGGGCGAGGTTCTGCACGAGATAGGACGGGTGCTGGAGCCGCTGGAGAAGAAAGAGGAGGGCGAGAGCCCGTACCTGATCCAGCAGGAGCTCCAGGAGGCCATGATGGAGCACGCCAACCTCATGCGCGACGGGGATTCCCTGAAAGAGGGCCTCGGCAAGATACTCGCGCTCAAGGACCGGCTGCCGCAGATAAGCGTGCCCGGCTCCAGGCTCTTCAACCCAGGATGGCACACGGCCCAGGACGTACGTTACCTGGTCCAGATATCCGAGATCATCCTCAGGACAGCCCTGGAGCGCAAGGAGCGCCGGGGGGCGCAGTGGCGCCTGGACTTCGACGGCCCCGACGAGGATCTCGGGAAGCTCAACTTTATAGTGAAGAAGGACGTGCAGGGCGAGGTTGGCATCGAGCGGCGTGAGATCCCGCCGATGCCAGAGCACCTGGCGTCTCTTGTGGAGGAGGCGAAGGCGAAGGCATGAGCGAAGGAAACGGCAACAACCCGGGGGGAGTGACCTCCAAGGCCCACTCCCCAGTACCGAACGAGGATCTGGGCAAGGTCGACAGGATGGCGAAGCTCAAGATCTTCCGCGGCGACGCGGAGGGCGGCGAGCACGTCGATTACGAGATACCGCTTGTGGAGGGCATGGTCGTCCTCGACGCGGTGCTGGCAATCCAGGCCCAGCAGGCCCCCGACCTGGCGGTACGCTGGAACTGCAAGGCCGCCCACTGCGGATCGTGCAGCGCTGAGATCAACGGTCGGCCCAAGCTCCTGTGCAAGACGCGCGTGGAGGAGTACGACGGGGCGGAGATCCGGGTCGGCCCCATGCGGGCCTTCCCCGTGATAAAGGACCTGGTCTCCGACGTGTCGTGGAACTACCAGGTGTCCAAGGGCATCACGCCGTTCACCACCAGCGAGCAGGCGCCTTTCACGATGTACGAGGAGGATGTGGAGCGCCTCTACGAGCCGAAGCGCTGCATCGAGTGCTTTATGTGCCAGGACGTCTGCCACGTCCTGCGCACGCACCACAAGCACGCCCAGTTCGCGGGCCCCAGGTTCTTCGTCAGGAACCAGTGGCTCGAGATGCATCCCATGGATGAGGCCGACAGGCTGCCCGACCTGAAGGAGGAGAACGGGCTCGGCTTCTGCAACATCACCAAGTGCTGCACAGAGGTCTGCCCGGTAGACATCCACATTACGGACAACTCCATCATCCCCCTCAAAGAGCGCGTAGCCGACGAGTACTACGACCCGGCCAAGTGGCTCATGCGCAAGATCAGGGGAAGATAGCTTGTCAGCACGCTCGGGCTAGCGCCCTCGCTTGTCGGCAACGCAACGCCCGGCTTCGCCAGGCTCGCTTTCGGCAGGTCGTCTCGGTCCGTAACGGCAGCTTCGGCATGGGGCTTCCCCCGCGGCGCTACCTTCTGTGCGTGAGGTGCAGGCCGCAGCGGGATCTAGCCGAAAGCGAAGCCCTGTAAGGGCTGAAGCGTTGCCGACAAGCGACCGCAGGGAGCGTGCTGACAAGCTCGCGAAGCGGGCGTGCGCACGCGGAGGCGAAAGCCGGAGCGTGCTAAGAGCGGACGACGGGCTTCGAACCCGCGACCTCCAGCTTGGGAAGCTGGCGCTCTACCAACTGAGCTACGTCCGCGTGAGGTAGGGATTTTAGCACGCCGGGCACGGCTCTAGTAACCTGGAAAGACTTTGGAACAGAGCTACGATTCTTCGGAGTACAATTTCTGTCCCCGCTGCGCGGGCCGGTTCGAGGAGCGCGTCCTCAAGGAGGGTGAGCCAGGGCGGCTGGTCTGCGAGAGCTGCGGGTTCATCTTCTACCTGGGACCCAAGCTGGTGGCCGGGGCTCTCTTCGAGATGGATGGTGGGGTCGTTCTCGTCCAGCGGGACATCGAGCCCGGCTACGGCAAGTGGACCTTCCCCGGCGGTTTCGTGGAGCGCGGCGAGCGGGCGGAGGCCGCCGCGGAGCGTGAGGTGCTGGAAGAGACGGGCCTTACGGTCAGGGTCTCGAGCATCATCGGGCTCTATTCCTACGAGGGTCAGGTCCCGGCCATCGCCGTCTTCCGGGCGGACGTGACCGGCGGAGAGCCCACACCGCTCGATGAGACGATGGATGTGAAGGTATTCTCGCGCGACGCTCTACCGTGGCCCGAGCTTGCCTTCCCGAGCACCGAGCACGCGCTGAGGGACTACCTGGCCGACGGTGGGGGAGAGGACGCGGGCGAAAGCAGCCCGCCGGGCTAGACGTCACCTTCGGACAACACCGCGGCGACGGCCGCGACGATCTCTGTCTCCTCGGCCAGCCGTCCGACCCCGGGCGCCTCCTCCGTGGAAGCCATGAGCCCATCTGCGGGGCCGACGAAGTGGTGTCCCCACCCCTTCAGCGTCTCGACGTTGCGTACGGTCGACGGGTTGGTCCACATCTCCGGGTTCATCGCCGGGGCCCAGAGCACCGCTCGGGCGCCGGCCAGGATCGTGGCCGAGAGCAGGTCGTCGCCGAGGCCGATGGCCGAACGCGCCATCGCATCGGCGGTGGCAGGGGCCACGAGGAGGAGATCCGCCCAGCGTGCCAGCGACACGTGCTCGACCCGCCCGGAGTGTTCCCACCAGGTCCTGTCCGTGTGGATGGGGCCGCCGGCTGCGATGGAGAGCGTCTCCTCCGGGACGAAGCGGAAGGCCGCGTCGGTCGCGATCACGCCGACCTCGTGCCCCGACTCCCTGAGGCGACGGATCACCCCAGGTGCCTTGTACGCCGCGATGCCGCCTGTAACGCCCACAACCACCCTGGCCATGCCCCCAGTATACAGAGCGTCCCCGAGGTCAGGCCGAAGGAGACTCCGTCGTGCCGGGACGATTGCGAGCTAGTACCATGCGCCGTGTGAAGAGTTCAGGTGCCGACAGACGGGAGTTGGCCGCCTACGCGCTGGTCTTTACCGGCGCCTTCGCGCTGGCGGTTGGCCTGTTTGCCAGGCTGTACCGGCTTGGCTATCCATCGCGGCTCGTGTGGGATGAGGTCTACTTCCCCGTCTTCGCCCGGGCCTATCTGAACGGGACCCCATTCTTCGACCTGCACCCTCCCCTGGGCAAATTCGTCATCGCCGCCGGCATCGCCCTCGTGGGCGACTCGCCGGTAGGGTGGAGGATCATGCCGGCTCTGTTCGGATGCGCCATGATCCCGCTCGCGGCCGCGCTCGGCTGGTACTTGTTCAGGGAGTGGGTCGCTGCCGTGCTGCTTGCCACCACAATCGCCTGCGAGACGATGCTTGTCGTCTACTGCCGTACGAGCCTCATGGACGGTATCCTCGCGTTTTTCTTGCTCGCGACCTTCCTCTCGGCCGTGATGGCACGACATCGGTGGCAGGTCCTGTTGACGATGATACTGCTCGGTCTCGCCGTGGCCGTGAAGTGGGCGGCCTTGCCCGTGGCCTTGCCCGTAGGCTACATCCTCTGGCGCAAGGGCTTACTGAAACCCTTGCTGTGGACACTCTGGGTCCCCGCGGTCGTCTACCTCTGCGTGGTGTTCGTCGGGCAGGCTGTCAACCCGACAGGGGCCGGTAGAGATTTCAACGACAACGGCACCCTCACAAACGTTGTCAACTGGCACCGTCAGGCCCTGGTCAACGTCTCCAGGGCCGTCCCGAACGAACAGGCCTCGCCGTGGTGGAGCTGGCCCCTGATGACCCGCCCCGTGCTGCTCTTCTACCAGAACCAGGGGACCGGCAGGGTGACCACCGTGTTCGCCGTCGGCAACCCGCTCGTCTGGTGGGCGAGCACGGGCGCCGTCCTCGCCGGCGTCGGCGAGTTGCTGTGGCGTCGTCTGGCACGTGGAATGCCAATCGCCGACCACCCGCTCGTGCCAATAGTCCTCGGCTTCGTATGTCTCATGCTACCGTGGCTGCCCGGCACCAGGATCCCCTACCTCTACAACTACCTGCCGTCGTATCTTTTCGCCCTGCTGGCCCTGGTCTACTGGCTCTGCCGGCTCTGGGGGGGCCGACGCTGGGGGCCCTGGGTAGTGGTTGGCTTCGCCGCCGGCACCGTATCCCTGGCCCTGTACTTTCTGCCCCTTGCGATGGGTCTGCCGATAGGCTACGAGAACCTGCAGCAGCACATCTGGTTCGAGTCCTGGGATCACGACCTGTTCCGATGAGCGGCTTCCGCGGAGGAGGTCGCTGCTTGCTCACCTGCGGACGGTTCGGTACGCGCCAGGCACGCTGTAAACTGGGGCCACGAACCTGGGTCGAGGACTCCGGCCGCCGAACGTAGAGGGGAGAGATTCAAATACAGGGTAGGAACGGGTCTCTGAGATCCCGGTTGCCGAGGGTTTCCAGCCCCGGCTGGGCGGGGCTGGCGCTCGTCCCACTCCTCGCGGTCCTGTCCTTGCCGCCGCTGCTCTGGTTCGGGCCCCACTGGACCGTCTACGGTAACGATAGCGGGCGCTATCTGCTGGCCGGCCACCAGTTCATCACCGGCGAAACACTACAGGATCTGAACACCGCCTCGGAATACAACGGTGGCCACGGCCCAGGCCTGCCCGCCATGATCGGCACCCTCATACTCCTGCTCGGCCGCGATACGATTGCGATCGTCTGGGTCCTGCGCCTGATCTCGCTCCTCAACCCGCTTCTGGCCTACTTTCTGGTCAGAAGGATCTCGACCCCGGTGGCCGGCCTGATCGCCGCCGTGCTGGTCAGCCTGCTCGCGTTCAACGTCAGGTCTCCGGTCGCGATAAACATAGACGCCGCGCAGCTGACGTTCTATCTGCTCTCTCTGCTCTGCTTGCTCGGGGCCGTGGAGAAGGGTGGCGCCCCGCTCTCCTCGCTCTCCGGCGTGCTCCTCGGGGTCGCCATACTGACCAAGGAGACGGCTATCGTCGATCTGCCGCTCGCCCTGCTCGCGGTACTCCTGCTCGACTGGGACCTACGCTGGGCGCTCTGGCACTACCTGGGTGTGGCGCTCGTATGCCTACCCTGGTGGGTCATGGTGTACCTCTCGACCGGGGAAGTTTACCTTGTGGGCCAGCTTCCTACCTGGGTGCGCATCTCGCTGCTGGCAGCCGCCTTCGCCTTTACGGTCGTCGCGGTGGTGGCTTACCTCTCCGGGGCTGTAGACCGCTACCTGGCCGGGGAACGCCGGCGCCGGTGGAGCGGCATACTTCTCGCCCTCGCCTGGACCATCCTGCTCTCGGGCATGCTGCTCACCACGGCCTCCTACGCGCTGTCTGTAGTCACTCTTGAGGACCTGAAGCTGTTTCTCGCCAACTTGCTGGCGCCCGTAGCGGTTGTCGTGCCCGCGTTGCTTGCGGTCATCGGGTACGCAGCCTGGAATGCTTTCCGGGAGGGAGGGGCCTGGAGGCTCCTGGCGCTCGCGATGCTCTTCCAGGTGCCCGTCTGCCTGTTGCTTACGGTACAGCGCTGGGCCCTGCGCCAGTTTCTCGTTCCCCAGACGCTGGTGTTCTGCGTCGTGGCCGCGCTCCTGGTCGCGGCCGGAGCGGCCGCCTGGAGAGGAAGCGGCGCCTACAGGATGGGGGGCGCCGTGGTCTCCGCCGTGCTTGCGGTGTTGTTGCTGATCTCCTGCGTGCAGACCGTTCGGGAACTGCTGCCGCAAGACCTCTCCGGCGGGATTATGGGACACGAACGGGCGGCGCCACTGGAGGAGGGGATGATCCGGTGGATGGACGATAACGTGCCAGCCGGGGAGCGTATCCTCCTGGTCTCCGAGGCATACATCAACGTGCCTGAGGCCAACTACCTGATGTACCTCGATGGCGGGCGGCACGAGTGGACGCCTCTGAGCCTGGATCAGAAGAACTGCGTACCGAGGCCCAACGTCCAGATCAACTGCGACCCGGACCAGAACGACATCTCCAGGATACCCCCCGACACCCTCTGGCTCCAGACTCTCGGGGGCGGGTGCAAGGTTCTCTCGCTCTCCGCGTCCAACCTGCTGCAACAGTCGCGCCAGAGCGGCGCCGACTACCTGGTGACGACCAGCGATCACGTATCCTCGGATATCCTGGAACTACCCTCCGCGTTGCGGGCGAGCGGCGCCACCACGCTCGCTTACGCCAGGATCGTCCAGGGTCCATCAGTGGACAGCAGGCACGGAGTCGTGCTGCAAAAGATCGCCGGACAGGCGCCCGAGGCCGCGCCCGCCAGGATGAACGTCAACACGATAAATAGCCTGAGGCGCTGCGAGCGGGCGCGAGGGCCTGGATACGAAGACAGGATCAGATCCACTTTTCCACACGGGATAGTGGTCACGAATCCTACGATGGCGCCCGCATCACCCTAGAGTCAGCGGGATATTGCGGGGCGCACCCCGTGGACGCGGGCAGGGGATCAGTAGCTTGGCAGGGGGCCTCCTGCGTCCTTGATCACGTATTCTTCGAACATCTGCCGCACGAGGTTCGGGCGTAACCCGGCGATATCGAGGTCCATCTTGGGGTCGTTGTTCAGATCGAAGAGCTTTGCCTCCGTGCCGTCGTGGCGGCAGAACATCGCGAAGTCGTCGTCTCGGCACCAGGCGTGATCGTGGTACCCGAGCGTGAAGTGGGAGCGTGGGGCGGGCTGCCTGCCGTCCACGAGCCCCAGAAGGTTCTGGCCCTCCATCTGCTCGGGCACCTCTATGCCGAGAGAGCCAAGGATGGTCGGGGCCACGTCGTGAGTCGAGGCGTAGTAGTCGCTTGTCTTGCCGGATCCCTTACCCTCGGGGTGGCGCATGAGGAAGATTATGTCCGTAAGCTCCGGGTACACCGCGATGGGAAGCTTGCCGACGATATCGTGCTCCCCGAAGGCGACGCCGTGGTCGGAGAGGAGGATCAGGAGGGTGTTCTCGAACAGGTTCAACTCCTCCATCTTGTCCAGGAAGCGACCAAGCCAGCGGTCCATCATGGTCAGTTCCCCGGAGTAGCGGGCTTTCATCCTCTCCAGTTCGCGATCCGAAAGGTAATCCCTGGAGCCGTAGACTACCGCGAACGGCTCCTTGAGATCGTAGGGCTCGTCGTCGTACATCTTCACGTATTTCTCGGGCGGGTCCCAGGGCTCGTGCGGGTCGTAGCAGTCCACGGTCAGGAAGAAAGGCCCGCCGTCCTTGAGAAGCTCCAGGTAGTCCGTGGCCTGGGAGAAGACCATGGGCGAGTACCAGTCGGCCTCTGTCTTCCTCCCGGCCGCGTTGGCGAAGTACTGGCGCATGTGGAAAGACATGCCGGACGGGTTGCCATCCATCAAAGCCTGGGATACCTCTTCCTCGGGGGCTGTCCAGATCGGCTTGTAGTTGTCCGTGGTCTGGCCTCGGAAGAAGTCGAAGACGTCGAAGCCCCGGTGGAAGTTCATCGACGACTTGAACTGGTGCATGGTATCCGTGACGAAGTACGTTCCGTAGCCGTTGCTCTTCAGTATCTCCGCCAGCGTGGCCTGCTCCATGGGGATCGGCTGCCAGCCCCAGAGGCCTATGGGATCACCTTTGGCGGGCTGCCAGTTCTCGAACGGCCAGCTCCTCTGCCCGGTATGGATGGCCCTGCGGGCACAGAGCGTCGGTATGGATTCCGGGTAAGGGCGGCTGAAGCGCAGGCTGTCCCTGGCGACGGCATCCAGGTTTGGGGTCCTGATCCAGTCGTTGCCGTAAGCGCCGACGTGGTCCTTTCTGACGCTGTCCATGATCACGAGCACGACGTTCATGCCATCTGCCTTGGAGGCGCAACCGGTGGCGAGGCCCGAGGCGCCGAGCAGGGCTCCCCCGGCCACGCCGGCGCCCGCCAGCTTCAAGAACTCCTTGCGGGTCAGCGGCCTATTCCGCACGATTCTTTTCCCGTCCGTTCAGGCCGAACAGATGTACGATGGTCGCGGCGAGCAGGGCAAGGCCGAACACGTCGTACGTGCTGCGAACGCGGGGGTCTCCGAAGAAGAAGACGGCGACCACCAGCGCGCAAGAGAGCTGGAGAAGGAGCACAGCCTCCCCCGAAAGGCGGTAAGGTGCGCCCCGCCGAAAGACGAGGAAGACGGAGTAGGCAAGGACCAGAGGCATCAGGAGACTGTACGCCAGGTTGCTCACCCGTACCACCCCACGCTGCCCTTTTTCGTCGTTGACCTGCGGCCAGGGAACGGTCGTCGCGGTCATGTTCACCACGTTCCTGGCCAGAACGCGAACGTGGCCCACGCCGTTGCGTTCCACGCACCGCCATCCCAGCTTGTAGAAGAACCCCTGATCCCAGACCAGGGGTCCCTCGAAGTGGTAGGAGCCCCCCCTCCCGAGTTGCGCCCAGACCGGGTTGCCAAAGCTGAAGGCGAGGTTCCTGGCCGGGTCTACGGTCTCTACGTCGTGAACGTCGCACTGGCCCATCCAGAAGTTGAGGCCGCCGTTCTCGCTGAGGCCGGTCGGTTTGCCGGCGGCCGCGCTGTTGTGCACCACGGTGCCGGCCAGGATGACCGCGGCGCCGGCCACGATGCCGATGAGGGCCATCGCCTGGCGCCGAAAGCGGAACAACAGGGGCACCACCAGCACCGCGAGGTTCAGGATCAGCTGTGGCCTGCTGGCTATCGCCATGCCCCCGAGCAGGCCGGCCAGGAGGCCGAGCCAGCCGGCGGATCTTCCCGAGAGCCGGACGGCCCGGTAACCGGCCCAGAGGGAGGCTAGCAGGAGCGCCAGCGAGGGGGTCTCGGAGGTAAAGTACCCCCCGTAGGTAACGTACAGCGGCCAGAGCGCGCAGAAGAGCGCCGTAAGGGCGGCGGCGGCCGGGGTGAGCAGCAACCGCGCGAACCGCCACGCGAAGAACGGGACCGCAGAGGAGAGCACGCACCACAGCGCGGCCCCCGCCAACAGCCCAGCCCGTTCCGTCCCGAATAGCGTCATGGGCGCGGCCAGCAGCATGTGCGTCCCAGGCGGGAAGAACGCGTCGAACCGCTGCAGGTCTGCGCCCGTGGCCAGCCGCTGGGCGCGTGCCACGTACCCGCCCATGTCCGAGTAGAGGTAGTCGAAGGGGGGGTGTATGATCAGCCCCCAGGCTACCCTCAGAACGGCGCCGGCTAGAACGGCGGCCACGGCCAGCCTGTCCCACCGGTTCACAAGCGTTTCCCGAGAATATCCAGGCCCGTTCCCCGCCTACAGATCCGGTCCGCTCGGCTGCCATGGGGAACCGGCAAGCCGGCGTACCGAACGTGGCCCGACCACCCTGCTCGCGGGCTGTCCTAGCACGTGTGGTTCCAGAGGTTCACCCGCTCCGGTCTGGACTGCCTGTAGTCGGGCAGCGTCACCTCACGCATGTAGAAGATCCGGAAGTCTTCGAGGCTCTCCGCGCCCCCGTGGCGGGCGTTCCACTGGCGGCAGATGTACTGGCCGAAGTACAGGCGCTGGTCGGCGTGGTCCTGGTTGTAGATGTTCTCCAGGTACTTGCGCCAGTGCTCGTTCTTGTAGGTTGCTGGGATGTCCTGCGGCTTCTCGAAAGAGACCCCGTGCAGGCCGTAGTCGTCGCGGGTGATTGGCATGAGGTCCACCTTGCGGCCGTCCTGCAGGTCGCCGGGTATTACGAACCTTCCGTCTTCCTTGCTCGGGGAAGGGGCGAACATGCCCCAGTACTGGTCGATGCCGAGAAAGGGACCTAGCGGGACCGTCCGCTCGGGTAGGGTCAACGAGCTGACCGTTGTGAGGTTCCAGCACAGTATGTAGAAGATAAAGAAGAAGGCGAGCAGGTTCGTGGCGAGCGAAGACCTGAGTTCCGAAGGCGCAGGATTCTCCACGGGCCCCACCCTGGGCGCCGTTCCCTCCCCGGCAGCCGGGGGCTGTACGGTGACCTGCGCCGCCAGCGGGCCGCCGGCCGGTCCCTGGCTCGCGAACAGGACCTGCCTGACGTCCGCCAGGAACGATACGATGGTACCTGCCACGCCGACGATAACCCCTGCCAGTTGCGCCACCGCTTGCCGCGTCCGGCGTATGAGCCCGGATCTCCGCGACACCGCGGAGTAGAGCGCCGAGGCCCTATCCCAGAACCAGGTAGGGAAAAAGCACACCATGCAGAACGCGCTGACCCAGGGGAAGATCCCGATATCCATCGTGAGCCAGATGCCGAAATGGAGGCTCATGAAGGCCAGCGCGGCCCCGGTTCGCACGGGACCCGTGAAGAACGGGCAAAAGAGCAGGATCGGCCCGACGGCCTCGAGCAAGAACGTGCCGAACGTCAGCAACCCGAGCAGGTCCGGAAAGCCGAGCAGGTAGTGCCCGATGGGCGTGGCTAGCTGGTCAAGGCTAAGGGCGTAGTAGAGCGCTGTATGGTCCACGCGCCACTCTGGGCCTGACTTGAGGGCGGCGGTGAACCAGTACACGAAGGCTATCTGCAAGAACAGGCCGAAGGTGGCCAACGATATAAAGCGGGGCGAGGGGCGCGGGAGCGAGGACCGCACGCGATCTACCGACCAGTAGGCGCCGAGCGGCAACAATATCGCCCAGAAATACAACATGCGCAGGAAGGGGCTCTCGGAGCCGTTGACCAGCGGGTTGCGCACCTGGATAGAGAGCAGCACAACCCACACCACGAACACCATGAGGCGCGTTCGGTAACCGACGAGCACGCCGAGCGCCGCCAGCATCCCGACGGCGAACAACAACGCCTGGAAAAAGGGCTGCCCGTTGAGGAGGTTGAGCGAGAACGACCAGGGACCGATCACCTCCTGTACCAGATCCGCGCGGGGCATGACACCGGCGTCGGTATAATGGGAGAAGAGGTCCGTGGCCCGGATCGTGAGATCGGTGAGAGCGAGCAACGCCAGCACGATGCGGAAGGTCGCGAGCGAGCGCAGATCCGCGCCAAAGATGTCAACGACCTTCGCGTACGCCCAGCGCTGCAAGGACCAGGTTTTTGGCGTGGCACTCACCCCGATGGACCCTCATCTTCCATCCAACCACCCGAAAGGGGGAGGGCAAACAACCCCTCCCCCTCGGATAGACCTCCGGTGGCTACGCTAGCATCGAGCTAGCCCTGCGTATGTTCCCAGAGGGTTAGCCTATGATGCCCCTCTTGACCGCGAAGAACGCTGCCGTCCCACCACCGAGCAGGAGCACGAGCGCACCCAGCGGCAGCAGACCCGAACCGCCGGTGTCGGGGAGGGTCGAACTGGCAGAGGCGCTGTACTGGTACTGGGCCGAGGCTGCCTCATCCGTGAAGATAACGACGCTCTTCTCGACCTCGACGACCTTCTCGTCGACGATTATGAAGTAGAACTTCTTCTCCGTGTCGAAGTAGACGACCTTCTTCACACCCTCGAACTTGGTGTAGCCGACCTTCTTGACAACATCAGTGATGATGATGTCCTTTCCGGTCGTGGTGGTGCTGGCGCCGGTCGTGGTGGTGTCCCCAGTCGTGGTGCCCGTACCAGCCGTCGTGGTTCCGGTGGTACCGGTGCCGGTCGTGGTGGTATCCGTCCCGGTGGTCGTGGTGCCAGTCGTGTCTGTGCCGGTCGTGGTGGTGGTGTCCGTACCGGTCGTGGTGGTCGTGTCCGTGCCGGTCGTGGTGCCGGTGGTATCCGTACCAGTGGTCGTCCCCGTAGTCGTGGTGCCGGTCGTCTCACCGCCAGCGCACTGGGCATCGAAGAGCACCTGATACTCTGCCCTCGTCAGACCATTAGGCAGCAGTCTGATATCACGACCTGCGTTTACGTGCCTCGTGTGCGCCTTGTCCGCACCGCTGTTGGCCTGCACAACCACGAGCCTATACGAGCCGTTGCCTGTCCCGTGGCAGTAGCCCCTCTTGTTAGTCTGCTGAGCCTGCGCAGCCGGCGCCAGGATCAAGATGGCAACCGCAGTCGCCATGGCCATCGCGACCAGCGCCGCGATCAAACCACGTCTACTTGATACTGCTCTCATACATCACCCTCCCTCTTGAATGGGCACTTTATTTGCCTATATCTCAACGAC